>NZ_JAJBUX010000090.1 GCF_020860125.1 Cloacibacillus sp.
ATGGGGCTGACGCCGGCGATTCCCGCGGTGGCCGCGAGGCCGAAGGCCCAGGGGACGAGACAGCCTCCGCCCGTCCATATTGAGCCCATCTGTCCGACAGAGGCGATATAGGAGACGTCAAGCCCCAGCGGGCCGCCGATCGCCTGCGCGAGGCTGCCGGTCAGGGGGAGGCCTGTGAAGCCGGAGCCCTCGATGCCGGCGATCATGCCGACGACGAGATTTCCGAAGGCGACGGGGACGCGCCCCATCGGCAGATGGAAGGCAAGCCAGTTGCCGACGTCAAAGAGGCACTTCGGCGCTCCCTCTCCGAGTATCTCGGTGACGGAGTTGGCGCCGAGGAAAAAGAAGGCGGCGATGGGGATGACTGGCGCGAAGATCTTTATACCAAAGAGAAAACCCTCTTTTAGAAAGGCCACGATATCGTCGAAGCTTCTTTTCGCGTCGTTGACGACGGTGCCGACGGTGAGGATGATGAGGGCCGTGCCGCCGATGAGCGCCGTGGCGTCGCCGCCCTTTATATTATAGTGTATCATCGCGGCGATGACGCAGCAGAAGACGACGGGCACGCCGACCGCGAAGTATACCGCGCAGGGTTTGTAGCTGCCATCCGCTTCAGAGACTTCACAGCATATCCGCCACTCCTCTGAACCCTTGAAGCCCTTGAGCTCTTTGCGGAGCATGAGCCAGCCTACGAAGCCGGCGACAATGCCGGTGGTTATCGAGAGCAGCGCGACTTTGAAGTACATGTCGCCCACCGTGATGTTGGCCGCCGTGGAGGAGAGCTTCAGCGCCCCCTGGATGACGAGGTCGCCGGAGAGCCCCATGCCGTGGCCGAAGATGTTGACGGCGACGGCGGCGGCCATCGGCGTGAGCCCCGCCCTGATGCAGATCGGGATGAGCAGCGTGCCGACAAGCGCCGTCGCGGGAGTCGGCCAGAAGAGCGAGGCGGCGATGTAGGAGACGACGCCAAGGAAGAGATAGGACTGGTTCGCGCCGGTTATGACCTTCTTAAAGGGCAGGAACATCAGGTAGTCGGCGCCCATTTTATTAAGGACACGGAGCATAGCGACCATAAGGGAGATAACAAGCATAATGGAGAAGAGGTCCTCGCCCGCCACCATCAGGGCCTTAAAGAGCACCTGAATGGCCGCGATCACAGAACCGGTGTGTATGGCGCCAATCAGCAGAGTCCCGAGAACGCATATTATGACGATATCTTTGCGGCAGAGCATGAGGGCGATGCAGACAAATACTACGGCTACATATATAAAGTGAATGACTGAAAGTTCTGTTACCATTGAGATGCCTCCTTATAATGTTTGAAGTAGCGGGAAGGGTACGAAAATGGGGACGCGCGAAGCGTCCCCAGGATAACAGTTTTAGCAGATTTTTTCCGCGAACAGGCCGCAGCGCCCTGTGGTTTCAACCTTCTTGGCTATCTCCGTCGGGTCGCATAGGTAAAGCCCGCATTCCTTCATACGCTCAAAGTAGACGGAGCCGGAGAAGGTATATTTTGTGCCGCGGCATTCGTCCTTCTTCATCTCGTCGGTGACATGGTTGACGAAGTCTCCGACCGCGAGGGCATCCGGCAGCTCGATCAGCTCTTTGCCGGCGGCGTGCCGCACGGCGTTGCAGCCCGCGAGGGTACCCGTGACGACCGCCTCGGTGTGTCCCACCATCGCGCCGCCCTTTTCACCGGCGCAGAAGATGTTGTCCACCTCACCCTGGGCCTGAAGACTGTGGGAGCAGTTGGCGAACTGGAAGTAGCGCATCGAGTTTCCCTTGCCGCCGGCGATCGGGTCCTCATAACGGGCCTTCTCAAAGCCGGGCACGAGACACAGCTTTTCCAGCGGGAAGTAGGGGGTCATAAGCTTCGCGGGGCCGGTGTCCAGCAGGATGATGTTCTCCGCGAAGTCCTTTGTCGCGTACTGCTGACAGGCCTTCATTCCAAGTTTTTCGCTCATATTGGCGGCGGCGGGGATAGGCACGACGCAGACGCCGGTTTCGTTAAGTTTTTTGACGATATCCGCTGAGAGCGATTCCTTGAAAAGTTTACAGGAGCCGCTCATCGCGCCGAGGGAGCCGTCCTTCTTGCGTCCGTTCCACTCCTCGATCCCCGCGAGCGTGCATATGGATACGCGCGGCGCGAAGCTGTGACAGCGCAGGATGCACATGGCGCAGCCGTTGCCGTATTTCACGCAGTTGCCTGGAACGGCCGAGGTCCCCGTGGCGTCGACAAAGGCATCCGCCTCGTAGACGGAGCCGTCGCGCACGGTGACGGAGAGCATCTTACCATCTTTCTTGTCTATCTTCATCGCCGAGGCGCTTGTGACGACCTTAACGCCCAGGCCGGCGAGGTATTTTTTTACCGCGGGTTCTATCTCATATACATTGTAAAGACTCGCGTGGGCATGTCCGGGAAATTCGATGTTCTTATGTCCGGCGCATTCGTCCATGACATGAAAGAGATCGCCGCCGCCCAGCGCCGTCATCTCCTCCGCCGCCGTCTGACGCCCGTTGTTGCGGTAGATGCCGCCCACGAGCCCCGTGCCGAGGAGCATGTCTGTGCGCTCAAGAAGCACGGCCTCCGCTCCAGCCTTGACCGCCGCTATCGCCGCCGCGCAGCCTCCCCAGCCGCCGCCAACTACCACGATCTTTATTTTACTCATGTAGATAAGCCTCCCTGCGATAATTATTTTAATTCATCAATGAAGAGTAGTGATTGACTTCATTATAATGCCCCCGAAGCTATGTGTCAATCTTTATGACAAAAACAGGCAAACCGGCTCTGTATATGGTTTTTTTAGTATTAACAGCCCTGCCGCAGAAAAATTATTCGAAAAAATCTCCGCGCCAACTATTGACCAAACACGATTAATTGGGTAATCTTATGACAGTTAGTCAATCATTTGTGATGAATAATAATTCGATAAAGAATTTCTTGAGAGGGGAAGATATGATGAAGGCAAGCAAAGCCGTTCTTGCGATGCTCAAGGCTTATGACGTGACCGATGTTTTCGGCCTGCCCGGCGAGACGACGCTGAGTCTCTACGAGGCCTGGGAGGAATTTCCCGAAATAAAATACCATCTTACGAGAGACGAGAGGAACTCCGTCTTTATGGCCGACGCCTACGCGAAGGCCACCGGCCGCGTCGGGATCTGCGAGGGGCCGAGCGTCGGCGCTACGCACATGGTGCCCGGCGTCGTCGAAGCCTTCCAGTCCTGCGTGCCGCTCATCGTAATGACGACAGACATCGATCTCAAGATGGGACCTAAGAATATGCTGACCGGCTTCGACCAGTCGGCGCTCTTCAAGAGCATCGCCAAAGATTCTCTCACCGTCACCGACGCCAGCGAGATACCGCACCTCTTCCGGCGCGCCTTCCGCACGGCGACTACCGGCCGCCCCGGCCCCGTTCACATCCGCATCCCGATGGATACCTTAGAGGATGAAGTGGCGGACGGCGATATATACGCGCAGAGCCGTTACGCAACCTTCCCCGGATGCCGGAACAGCGCCGCGGCGGCGGACATCATGGAGGCGGCAAAGGCGCTCGCCGCGGCGCGCCGCCCGGTGATGATCTGCGGACAGGGGGTCGTCCATTCCTCAGCCTGGGAGGAGGCGGCACAATTGTCAAAGATGCAGGATATGCCGGTGGGTTCGACGATCAACGCAAAAGGCTGCCTCAACGACAAGGAGCCGCTGTCGATGGGCGTCATCGGCGCTCGCGGCGGCCGTGAGTGGAACAACAATATGATAAAAGAGGCCGACGTCGTGCTCTTCGCGGCGACCAGCACCGATTCCGCCAACACCGACGGCTGGAACATACCATCGCCCGCCTTGGGACAGAAGTTTATCCAGATAGATATCTCCGAACGCGAGCTCGGCAACAACTATGACGCGCTGCCGCTCTTCGGGGACGTGCGCGAGACCCTCGCGGCCCTCGCCGCGGCGCTCAAAGGAATGCCGTGTCCCGACCGCGGCGCGTGGGCCGCGCGCTGCGCAGAAGAAAAGGCGGCGCATGAAAAGAGGCTGGAGGGCGTAATGGCGCGTTACGGCGACGAGCTGCACCCGCTCTCACTCGTGCGCGCGATCGAGAGACTGACGCCCGATACGGCCTTCTTCGCCGTCGACCCCGGAAGTTCGGCGATCTATTCATCCTGCTTCCTGCGTATCGGACGCGCGGGCAGACGCGCCGCCTATAATTTCTCGATGGGGGCGCTGGGCTACGCGATACCGGCGGCGATGGGGGCGCGGTGCGGTACGGCGTCGGAGGCCCCCGTGATAGGGCTCATCGGCGACGGCAGCTTCGGCTTCTGCGGCGCGGAGCTGGAGACGGCGGCTCGCCTCGGGCTGAAGATCGTTTACGTCCTTTTCAATAACGGGGCCTTCGGCTGGATACGCGGCACTCAGCGCGTCCACACAAAAGCTGAGATCACAGAAAACTTCCGCCGCTTCACCGACTTCGCGAAGGTCGACTACGTTAAATTCGCCGAATCTATGGGGCTCAGAGGCTATCGAGTCAGCGGCATGAACGAGTTTGAAGAGGTATTCAAAAAATGCCTCGCCGCCGAGGGGCCAAGCTTCATCGACGTACCGCTGCCGCCGGAAGACCGGCAGCTTCCACCAGTCCCCGGCTGGGCCGCCGCGAATATCGCCAAAGACGAGGATATGACATACTAGATAATATAAAAGATGTCCCAAAAACGTCCCTCCGCCCCACGGCAGAGGGACGTTTTTTACACATTTAGGGTAAAATAGCTCTATCCTGCAAAGATCAGAGGTATCTTTATGGACTACAAAAATATGATGGATTTCAGGAAAAAGAGCGTCCTTATCACGGGAGGGACCGGCGGTATCGGCGGCGAGCTGGCGCGCGCCTTCGCCTCCTGCGGCGCGAAGGTGGCGATCACCGGCAGAAACATGGAGGCGGCGGAGGCGGTGCTCGCGGACTGCCGCGCCCTGAACGCCGAAGCCTGTTTCGTAAGCTGCGACCTGCTGAATACGGAAAGCATTCCCACAATGGTCGCGGAGTGCACCGACAGACTTGGGAGGATCGACATCCTCTGCAACCACGCCGGATTCAACAACAGAAAGCCGGCGCTTGAGTACACGGAAAGCGAGTGGGACAGACTGCTGGACGTCGACCTGAAGGCCGTCTTCTTTACCGCCGCCGCCGTCGCCCGACAGATGGTGGATAACGGCGTCAGGGGCAAGATAATAAACACCGCCTCCGTCTCCTCGGCGCGCGGCCACAAAAACCTCGTGGCATACGCCGCCGCGAAGGGCGGCATCCGCCAGCTGACAAAGGTGCTGGCCCACGAGTGGGCCGAATACGGCATCAACGTCAACGCCGTCGCCCCAGGTTACGTCGTCACGCCGCAGACGGAACGCTACCTGAGCGACCAGGCGACCCGCGACAAACTGCTCGCGCACATCCCCTTGGCCCGCTTCGGCCGTCCGTGCGACGTCGCCGCCACGGCCCTCTTCCTCGCCTCAGAGGGCGCCTCCTATATAACGGGACAGACGGTCTTCGTTGAGGGCGGCAGACTGATAGATTAGAAAACAAAATGGCAAGGGGAGACGCTGGAATGGAATCTCCCCTTGCCTATGTGCGAAGGGCAGGCACTTAAAAAAGGAATTTAATTTAAATACCTTTGGAGCATTCCTATTTTATTATCCGAATCACCATTGCAACCCCCTGACCGCCGCCGATACAGGCGCTGGCCATGCCGATCTCTTTATTCTGATTGATGAGGCTATAGATCAAAGTCGTTAATATTTTCGCCCCGCTGGCTCCTATGGGATGCCCCAGAGATATCGCTCCGCCGTGTACGTTGAGCTTTTCCACGTCAAACGGCATTTTTCTATGGCAGGCGATCACCTGAGCCGCGAAGGCCTCGTTGAGTTCGATCAATTCCATCTCTTCCAGGGTCATGCCCGCCTTGTCAAGAGCTATTCTCATCGCGTCAACGGGAGCGATCGGGAAGTGCTGCGGATCGGTCGCCGTAACTGCATAGCTCACGATCTCCGCCATTGGCTTCAATCCGTTCACCCGTGCCCATTCCGCGCCAGCGACAAATACCGCGCTTCCCGCATCGCAGAGCGCGGAGCTGGAACCTGCCGTTATCGTACCATTTTCTTTTTTAAAGATCGCCGGCAGCTTTGCCAGCGCTTCCAGCGAAATATCCCTGCGCGGTATCTCGTCCGTATCTAAAATAAGCTCGCCTTTTTTCTTGTCTTTTAAGGTTATTGGTACGATCTCATCCTTGAAAAGGCCCTTCTCTATGGCCTCCGCCGCCTTTTTATGGCTGTAATATGAAAATTCGTCCTGCTCTTCGCGGGTAATGGAGAGCTCGGGTATCACGTAATTCTCAGTTATCTCTCCCATAAGCGCACCCGCCAAAGGACATTGGAAGCCGTCGGCGTGCAGCGCGTCAAGCGCCTCTTGCTTGCCCATACGGAATCCCCAGCGGGCGCCTGGCAGGAGATAGGGGGTGTTGGTAGCGCTTTCCATGCCTCCGGCGAGGATCGCCTTTGCGTCACCGAGACGTATCCTGTCGGCGGCCAACATGACTGTACGCAGCCCCGAACCGCAGCGGATATTTACGGTGAAGGCAGGAACATTTACAGGAATACCGGCTTTATACATCGCGCTGCGCGCCGGATTGGCTCCCACGCCAGCCTGCCAGCCGTTGCCCAAAATGACCTCTTCCACCGATTCACACGGAGCGCCGGAACGAAGCACCGCCTCTTTGAGCGCGGACGCTCCCAGATCCGTCGCGGAAAATTTTTTAAACTGTCCGCCGAATTTTCCGCCGGCGGTGCGGCAGGCGCTTAAAATAACGGCCTTTTCCATTTATGCGACCTCCAATCCACGATAGACGGCAATATCCTCCGCAACTTCATAATCGGCCTCTGTATTTGCCCTTATCTGTTCCTGGGTCACCTCCGGAGCGATCTCTATCAGGGTCACCTTTCCATCCTTTATTGTAAATACGGCAAACTCGGTCACAACCATATCCACAACGCCGACCGCCGTGAGCGGCAGCGTGCATTTCTTTAATATTTTAGGAGCGCCCTTTTTTGTAACATGGGTCATCGCCACATATACGCGCCTGGCTCCGACAACAAGATCCATCGCCCCTCCCATCCCTGGCACGCTCTTGCCGGGAATCCACCAGTTTGCGAGATTGCCGTGCTGATCGACCTCCAGCGTTCCCAGTACGGTCGCATCGATATGGCCGCCCCTGATAAGCCCGAAACTCGTATCGCTTGAGAAGAAGCTGCCGCCTGGCAGGAGGCTGATAAAGCGCCCGCCGGCTCCTATACACTTATAATTCGGCACGGGCGGAGGCGGACCTATACCGATAGCGCCGTTTTCCGCCTGAAATATGACATGCTTTCCCTCCGGGATGTAATCGGCGACAAGCGTAGGAATTCCAATGCCGAGGTTCACCACCTCCCCTTCCTCAAATTCCATGGCTATTCTCTTTGCTATGCGCTCTCTGACGAGCTGTTCATCAAGTTCTGGCAGCATAGATGGAATCTCCTTTCAATACCAGCATATCAACAAGAACACCTTGGGTCACAATGTTGTCATGGTCCAGTTCGCCGACATTCACAACCTCGTCCACCTCGGCGATTACGATCTTTGCCGCAGTCGCCATCGTCGGGTTGAAGTTCTTGTTCGTCCCAGTGTACGTAAGATTGCCCATCCGGTCGGCCCTGAAGGCCCGCACCAAGGCGACGTCGGCTGTAAGCGGCAGCTCGAGGATATATTTTTTACCATTGACCTCGATGACCTCTTTCCCCTCTTCGACTACGGTACCGACGCCTGTCGGGGTGAGAAAACCGCCTAGCCCGGCGCCTCCGGCCCTGATCTTTTCCACATATGTCCCCTGCGGAAAGAGCTCAAGTTCCATCTTTCCCTCATGAAAGAGCCGTCCGGTAGTCTTGTTGAGCCCCACATGGGAGGCGATAACCTTCTTACAGCGCCCGCCTGCGACAAGTTTTCCCTGTCCGCAGAATTCATAGATCGTGTCGTTGGAAATCAGTGTCAGCTGGTCGGTCCCCTGGTCGTAGAGCGCGTCCGTGAGAGTATAGGGAATCCCTCCGTAATTGAACCCGCCAACCATGACTGAGTCACCACTCTTTATACATCTGACGGCCTCCTGCGCGGAAACCACAGGTTTGATGATTTTTTTAGGCATCACACGATTCCTCCCTCTCCTGAAAGCCCTTTCTTTTTAAGATTGATCTTCTGCATAATATAAATTGCCGCAATTATCGCGACTCCGATCAGGTTGCTCGTCAGAGTCGGATATATTATCAAAAATGGAACGCAGAGCAAAAGCAGCCTCTCCACGATATTGAGATCGCTGGCCAAATAACCCTGCACCCCGGCAGAGAGTCCCAGAATCCCGATCAGCGCCGTAACACAGCCTATCAATATGTGGAATACATTCCCCTGCAGAAGCAGATAGGGATTGTACACGAACATAAAGGGGACGAGAAAACCGGCGGCGGCGGTGACAAGCGCCGTAAAACCAGTCTTGATCGGATTCGATTTGGCGATGCCGGAGGCCGCATAGGTGGCCAGCGCCACAGGCGGCGTAACATCCGCCAGCACGCCGAAATAGAGACAGAAAAGATGCGCCGACATCATGGGAACTCCCATCTGAGCAAGCGCTGGCGCGGCCAGAGTAGAGGTAATGATGTACTGCGCCGTAGTGGGCACACCCATCCCCAGGATGATCGAACCGATCATCGTCAGTATCAGCGCCAGCGGGAGGATTCCGTGCGACAGGCTAAGAACAAACGAGGAAAAGGCCAGCCCCACGCCCGTGATGGCGATAACGCCGATGACGATACCTGAGCAGGCGCAGGCGGCCGCCACCTCGATGGCTCCGGTGCCGCCGGAGATCAGCGCCGCGATAATCTTTTTGGGCGTCATCCTGTGCTCTTTGTCACCAAGCCATGAAAAGACTATTATCGCAATGATCGACCAGAAGACGGCCATGGTCGGAGAATAGCCCAGCGCGAGAAATACGATCAGCGCCAATATCGGCAGGAGAAGGTGAGCTCCATTGCGCAGAACGACCCTGACCTTGGGGATATCCTCTTTATCAAGGCGTGCCATGCGCTTTTTACCGGCGCGGAAATGGACCATCGCCATGATCGATATAAAGTAAAGCGTTGCCGGTATCGCCGCCGCAACGACGATCTCCCAGTATGAGACGCCAAGGAACTGCGCCATAACGAAGGCCGCCGCTCCCATTACAGGGGGCATTACCTGCCCTCCTGTCAAGGCGCAGGCAACTATCGCTCCGGCAAATTCTGAATTATAACCAGCCTGCTTCATTAGAGGGATCGTGAACGCGCCGGTGGTGACGGCGTTGCCGCATGAACTTCCAGATACCGTACCCATCAGGCCGCTCGCGACGACGGCGGCTTTACCGGGACCGCCCTGACTCCTGCCCGCTACCGCGACGGCAAGGTCTATGAAGAACTGCCCCGCTCCCGACGAACTAAGGAAAGCTCCAAAGAGAATGAACAGGAATATAAATGAGGCAGAGACTCCGAGGGGTACGCCAAAGATTCCGTCCGTTCTGAGATAAAGAAATGGAGCCAATTCATCTAAATTGAATCCGCCGTGCGCCAGAATTCCCGGCATATAAGGGCCAAAGATACCGTAAAGAATAGCGATGATAGCCATTATCGGCAGCGGCCACCCCATCGAGCGGCGTGTGCCCTCAATGACCAGAAAAACCATTATGCAGCCTATGTATATGTCAGAGGGTATCGCCGATCCCTCGCGCATCGCGATGGCCTCATAATTGTAGAGAATGTTCGCGCATCCAAAGACAAGCGCGCCCGCCAATATCCAGTCAAGCCACTCTATCCTTGTCTTCGAGCCTCTCTTCTGAGACATCGGATAACAGAGAAACAGAAGCGATCCCATGAACATCCAGTGCCACGACCGCTGCGTCATAGCGTCGAATAGGTCGAAAGCCGCGGTGTAGAGGTGGAATATGGAGGCAATTATTGCGATTCCGGCGACCAGGTAATACTGGTATCCAGACAATATCCTCTTTTTGCTCTCCTCCGGGTCAACAATAATGATTTTATCTTCCTGTACCGTCTCTGTCGGAGGGATCATCTTTTTGCCTGAGTCGTCAGCTATTCTACTAAACCTCCTGTAATTGGAAACCTTAAAGGCAACACGGGAAGAACTCAGCCTTCCCGTGTTCCATATGTCCGTTGATGATTATTTCGACTCTACGTTTACGCCCTTTTCCTTGAAGTATTTGGCCGCTCCCTTGTGGAACGGGATGATGCCTATTCCGGCCTTCTGCGGCGTAAAATCTACCGCCTGCGGCGTAACCTTCATGATATCTTCTTTTTTCTCAATGAAGATCTTCACCATGTCATAGGCCACCTTCTCCGGAAGCTTATTGTTCACGACGAGGAAATTTCCGTCGGCGACGGTCTTGACGTCCTGGTCCTGCTTTGTGTACGAACCTTTAGTTATCGTATAGGGCATAAGGAATGGATGTTTCGCCGTGACCTTCGCGATCACATCATCCGGAAGCGGTATCAGCACTACATCGCGTACAGCCGCGATCTCCATGACCGCAGAGCCGGGGACCGCAAAGTTGAAGAAGGCGGCGTCGATATTTCCGTCCTTAAGCGCAGTTACCGCTTCCGGCTGAGAAAGCTGCTGCTTGCGGAGATCCTTGTCGGGATCCATCCCCGCGGCATCAAGTATCATCAGGGAAAGAAGCTGGTCACCGCCGCCCTGTGCTCCGAGCGAGACCTTTTTACCCTTGATGTCAGAGAACTTTTTGATCCCTGTTCTGGTCGTAGTTACCAAATGCTGCGGAGCGGCATACATATGCATCAGCGTCAAAAGCGGCAGTTTACCGTCATCTTTGAAAGCTTCCGTTCCCGTGTACGCCTGATACAGCGTTGAGCCCATCGTCATTCCTATCTGAGCCTTGTTTGAAGCCACCAGGCGGCAGTTCTCCTTCGAGGCCGCCGTTGAACGCGAAGTCGCTTTGATATCGACATTACCCTTGGTAAGAAGCTCCGCCATCACTCCGCCCAGCGGATAATAGGTGCCCCCGACTCCTCCTGAACCGATCGTCACAAATGTCGTGGCGAAGGCCGCTGAGGCAAACAGCGCCAAAATAACCATACTTATTAAAACTCTGCTCTTCTTCATGCTGCAATCTCCCTCCTAAATTAGAAAATCCTCTTTTATGGCCTTTACAGAGGTGTGAACACGCTACTTACTTTACAAGAGCCGCTTCCGCTCTCTTGATCCCATTTTTCAGCTTTTCCAGAAGTTCTTTCACCTGAATTTCCGTGATAATCAGCGGCGGCGCCGTCATAAAGTTGTCTCCGCTGGTTCCTCTTATCTGTCCGCCGCCGGGATAAATGATGAGCCCCTCTTCGATGCAGGCTTTCGTAACCACATTTGCCGCCGCCGTCTTTTTATCAAACGGCTCCCTCGACGCCTTGTCTTTCACGACCTCAAAACCCCACATCAGCCCTTTGCCGCGGACCTCGCCAATTATGGCGCTCTCTTCACCGATCTTTTTAAGCCCTGCGCCCAGAAGTTCGCCCATCTTCGCGGCATTCTCCACAACGCCATGCTCCTTCATATATTTAAAGACGGCGGCCACAGCGGCGGCGCTCATTGGGTTGCCGTTGTACGTATGGCCGTGCATGAAAGCGCCGCTGCCGTCTTTGATCGCCTCTACGATGTTATTTCTGGCGATAATGCCGCCCGTCGGCACATAACCGGCCGCCATGCCCTTTGCGGTGGCGATGATGTCAGGTACGACATCCCAGTGGTCCACGCAGAAGTTCTTACCGGTACGCCCACAGCCCGTCATTACTTCGTCCGCAATTAGGAGGATGTCGTACCTGTCACATATATCCCGTACCATAGGCCAGTACTCGTCGGGAGGGACCACGGCGCCGACGGTTGAACCAACGATCGGCTCCGCGATAAACGATGATATATACTGCGGACCGATTATCTGGATCATCTCTTCCAGAGCCCGGGCGCAAAGCAGCCCGCATTGGGGATATTGCTTATGAAAATGGCAGCGATAACAATACGTAGAGGGGATCTTCGGCGATTCGGCGAACAACGGGGAAAATACGCGGCGGCGGGCCATTGACCCGGCCACGGCCATCGTGCCGATCGTACTGCCGTGATATGAATTCCATCTGCCGATGGTAATATGTTTGCTGCTGCCGGCGCCGTCACGCTCAACATAATATTGCCGTGCCAGTTTTAAGGCCGTCTCAACGGCTTCGCTGCCGCCGCTGACAAACCAGACGTTGTCAAGATCGCCGGGAGCCGTCTCAGCAATGGCCGCCGCGGCCTCTTCCACTATATCGACATGCCAGCGCGACGGGTGGGCAAACTCCAGCCTGCCAAATTGTTTCTCTACCGCCGTTACGATATCTTTGTTGCAATGTCCTAAATTCGAGATAAGCGCACCGCTGCAGCCATCCAGATACCTTTTACCCTGTTTATCATAGATATAGATACCTTCACCGTAGTCTGCCTCTAAATAATTAGTCTTAAAACTTCTTGGAAATAAATGCTGCTGCATAAAATCCCCTCCTTTGTATAATCTATTGAAGGAAATACTTCATTTATTCACCAATATAATTATATTTATAAATTATATGAAGGAATTCCTTCATATAATTTATAAGTCTTCTGAGCTATTTTGTCAATACAAACACATTAAACTTTCCTAGCACAAGCCAATATATATGTGTACAATTATCAATAAATAAATTATTAATGGCGGGTGGACAAATTGAGCTGGCAAAAAATAATGGAGCATCTTGAAACGTTGCCTTCGGCGCAGAAAAATATCGCTTCCTATATGCTTTCAAATAAGGAAAAATCTATCTTCATGACAGCTGCGGAGCTTGGATATAACGCCGGTTCCAGCGAAGCCTCCGCCATTCGTTTGGCGTCCACTCTCGGGTACGCGAATTTCCCCGACTTTATCAAATCGTTACAGTTGGAGGCGCAAAGTCAGCTCTCCACCATCGGACGCCTTCAGCTCCATAAACTGCTTCCAGACGAGGGCGGCTATGTCGCCGGTGTAATAGCGCGTGACCTTGAACTGGCAAAATATTATCTGAAGGCCAATGGAGACAACGACAAAGCCCTCAAACTGCTGGCCGCAGAGATATGTGAGGCGGGAGCCGTATATCTGATAGGACTGCGAAGCATTCGCTGCCTGGTACAGTATATGGAATATTACCTGTCATGGTTTTTCCCTAAAATTTTCATTCCCTCGTATGAGAATCTTGGCAACTATCTTACCGCGGCTCCTAAGAACAGTTTAACTCTAGGCATAAGTTTTCCGCGTTATACAAGACAGACTGTGGAATGCATCGCCTTCGCAAAAAGCAACGGATTCAAAACGGCGGCAATAACCGATTCCATGAACAGCCCTCTCGCACGGGAGGCCGATATGGCCGTCGTCGCGCCATGCTCGCACATCGCGCATATAGATTCCTTATTGATACCAACCGGTCTGATAAACGCCCTGCTCATACAGGTGGCGGAATATATGGGGCCCACGGCCCTTCGCCGTCTGGGAGAGCTGGAGGAGATCTGGGAAAAGAGAGATATCTACTGCTGACAGTAAATCAGAGTCAATAAGCATGATTTAGCGGCAGAGAGATAACAATAAACAGCAATCTGCCATTTAGCCTATCGAAGATAAATCGCTGTTTATCATTGCCCCATCGGAGATAAATCGGCGTTTAGAAGTGCGAGTTGCTAAATAAAATGGGGGCTCCGATACCGGAACCGTATCTTCATACGGTGAGGATTCGGGGCCCCCGTTTTATGACGCAAATCGTGCTTATAAACGCCGATTTACTGGTTGTCTTCCATGTGCTTATACTTCGCGTACTTCGCCTTTGCCTCTTCGCTGCCCTCTTTGAAGTATTTCTTCGCGTTCTCGGGGAAGGTACGTTTGAGCGCCGCGTAACGGACCTCGCCGTCGAGGAACTCCTCGTATTCCATCGTCGGAGCTTTGGAGTCTATCGTAAGCGGCTTTTCTTTGCGCGGGTCGTAACGGTAGAGGGTCCAATAACCGGAGGCGACTGCGCGCTTCATCTCCTCCTGCGCGCTGCCCATACCGCCTTTGATGCCGTGCGCGAGGCAGGGCGTGTAGGCGATGATCACCGATGGGCCCTCGTATTCCTCGGCCTCGCGCATGGCTTTGATGAGCTGGTTCATATCCGCGCCCATCGCCACCTGCGCGACGTAGATGTTGCCGTAGGTCATGAGCATCGCGCCGAGGTCCTTTTTCGCGACCTTTTTACCGCTTATGCAGAACTGCGCGACGGCGCCGATCGGCGTCGACTTCGAGGACTGACCGCCGGTGTTGGAATAGACTTCCGTGTCGACGATCAGAGCGTTGACGTTCTCTCCCATTGCGAGGACGTGGTCGAGGCCGCCGAAGCCAATGTCGTAGGCCCAGCCGTCGCCGCCGTACATCCAGAAGGTCTTTTTGGAGAGCTGGTCGCGGTTCGCGAGCATTTCCCGCGCCGTCATGGCGGCTTCGCCGGTGAGTTCGGCCGCCGCAAGCGCCGCCGTCAGATTTTTCGCCGCCGACGAGGAGCCGTTGAAGTCGTCGAAGGCCGCGAGCCACGCCTCAAGCTCCGTCCTGAGCGCCGCGGGGATCTCCGCCGCAAGCAGCTTTTCGGTGCGCAGCCTCTGTGCCTCGCGCTGCTGTTTCACGGAGAGGAACATTCCGAGGCTGAATTCGGCGTTGTTTTCAAAGAGCGAGTTCGACCAGGCCGGTCCCTTTCCCTCTTTATTTTTTGTGTATGGTATTCCGGGCATCGCGCCGCCCCAGGCCTGCGAACAGCCGGTGGCGTTGGCCCAGTAGACGCGGTCTCCGAAGAGCTGCGTCATCAGCTTCGCGTAAGGAGTCTCGCCGCAGCCGGCACAGGCCGCCGAAAATTCAAGCAGCGGCTGGCGGAACTGGCTGCCCTTCACAGTCCAGGGATCGAACTTGCCCTCCTTGTCGGAGATGGTGAGGCCGAAGGCCCACTGTTCGGGAAGCGACTTTGATTTTTCTATCGGCACCATCGTCAGCGCCTTTTCCTTAGCCGCGGCAGGCGCATCCGCAGGCTTGCCCCCTGAGGAGTTTTTTAATGTCCCAGCTTCGCTGGAACGGGGGGCTGTGCTCGGGCACACGGTGACGCAGCTGCCGCAGCCGGTGCAGTCGTCGCGGCTCACCTGCATGGAGAAGGAGAATTCCTTCATGCCGACCGCGGGCATAGTAAGGAAGCCCTCGGGGGCCGCCTTTTTTTCTTCCTCGCTGAGGAGGTAGGGACGGATAACGGCGTGCGGACAGACATAGGAACAGCGGTTGCACTGGATGCAGCGCGCGGGGTCCCATTCGGGGACGCTGGTCGCGATCGCGCGCTTTTCAAAGGCCGTAAGGCCCAGCTCGACGGTGCCGTCCTCGTAACCCTTAAAAGCGCTGACGGGGAGACTGTCCCCCTGCTGGCGGTTGATCGGCTCCAGCAGCTTCTCAATGATCGCCGGTTCACCGGCGCGGCGCTGTTTTGGTTCGTCTTTGGCGTCAAGCCAGGAATCGGGGATTTCAACCTTCACGAGCATCGCGCCGCCGTCTTCGATCGCCGCGATGTTGCGGTTAACGACCTCGTCCCCCTTCGCGAAGAAGGTTTTCCGCACGGCGTCCGCCATATATTCCTTTGCCTCCTTGATCGGGATGAGATCGACGAGGTGGAAGAAGGCCGACTGAAGCGGGATGTTAACGTGGCTGCCGAGCCCGTGCTTCTCGGCGATCTTGGTGGCGTTGATGATGTAGAAATTCGCCTTTTTCCGCGCGAGCTTGCGGCGGATGTCGGCGGGAATCTTGTCTTCAAGCTCTTCCGGCTCCCACGGGCAGTTGAGCAGCAGGGTGCCGCCCTCTTTGAGTTCGCTGACGATGTCGTAGTTCTGGATGTAGGTCTGGTTATGCGCCGCGACGAAATCGGCCCGCTTCACGAAGTATGAGGAGCGTATCGGGCTGTCGGAGAAGCGCAGGTGCGATATGGTGACGCCGAATGATTTTTTCGCGTCATATTCAAAATAGGCCTGTCCATATTTCGGCGTGTAACTGTTGATGATGTCGATGGTGTTTTTGTTCGCGCCGACGGTGCCGTCGCCGCCAAGCCCCCAGAATTTGAAGGACATCTGGCGCGCGCCGTCGGGGTAGACCGTCTCGCCAAGCGGCAGCGAGAGGTACGTCACGTCGTCGGTGATGCCGATCGTAAAGTCGTTCTTCGGCTCGGCCTTCGCGAGGTTGTCAAATACGGCGATAATCTGCGTCGGATCGGTATCCTTTGAAGAAAGCCCGTAGCGTCCGCCGACGATCGTCACCTCGCGGCCGGAACCGGTAAAGGCGGTGCAGATATCCTGATAAAGCGGACCGCCGTTGGCTCCCATCTCCTTGCAGCGGTCGAGCGCGGCGATCTTTTTCACCGTGGCGGGGAGCACCGCGAAAAGATGCTTGATCGAGAAGGGACGGAAGAGGTGCACCTGTATGAAGCCGGTCTTTCTGCCATGCGCGTTGAGGTAATCAACGGCCTCCTCAACCGTGCCGCTGACGGAGCCCATCGCGACGATCACCTCTTCGGCATCCGGCGCTCCGTAGTAGTTGAAGAGGTGATATTCGCGGCCGGTTACCGCGCTTATCTTCTCCATATAATCTTCCACGATACCGGGCAGCGCGTCATAGAAGCCGTTGTTGGCCTCGCGCACCTGGAAGTAAATGTCGGGATTCTGCACGGTGCTGCGCATCATCGGACGCTCGGGGTTGAGCGCGGCGGCGCGGAATTCGGCGAGGGCCTCCCTGTCGAGCAGCGATTCAAGCGTCTCGTAGGGCATCTCCTCCACCTTGTCTATCTCGTGGGAGGTGCGGAAGCCGTCGAAAAAGTGCATGAAGGGGATGCGCGACTTTATCGCCGCAAGGTGCGCGACACCGCCGAGATCCATTATCTCCTGCACGCCGCCCGTCGCGAGCACCGCGAGCCCGCACTGGCGGCAGTTCATCACGTCGGAATGGTCGCCGAAGATCGAAAAGGCGTGGGTGCCGACGGTACGCGCCGCGACGTGGAGCACGCCGGGGTGACGCTGCCCCGAAAGCCTGTGAAGCACGGGGATCATCAGCATCAGCCCCTGCGATGAGGTGAAGGAGGCGGCCAGAGCACCGGTCTCAAGCGCACCATGCACCGCCGCCGCCGCGCCGGCCTCGGACTGCATCTCTATCAGCGAAACGGTCTGCCCGAAGATGTTTTTCTTTCCTTTGGCGGACCAGGCGTCCGTCTTTTCCGCCATCGGCGAAGAGGGGGTGATCGGATATATCGCCGCCACCTCGGTGAAGGCATAGGCTATATAGGCCGCCGCCTCGTTCCCATCCATCGTTACAAGGTTCTTTTCTCTCATTGCACGGACCCCTTTCAAGCGTTCCGAATTTATCTTAATCTTTGCCGTCTATTGCCGTAATATAGGAGACTATCCTATAGATTCTATCACAATGTCCGCAGCAGCCAACTCCCGCACCGCGAAAATCTCCGCGCAGGAACATTCATCAAGCGGCATGATCCCGCTCTGTCCCCGCC
Organism: Cloacibacillus sp.; assembly: GCF_020860125.1. Lineage (NCBI taxonomy): Bacteria > Thermotogati > Synergistota > Synergistia > Synergistales > Synergistaceae > Cloacibacillus > Cloacibacillus sp. The sequence goes on from NZ_JAJBUX010000090.1 coordinate 17,696, forward strand.
CGCAAAACGGTAAATTGCGGTTTAGCTTTTGACTTTGCCCTTAGAGGCGCCCTCTTTTGAGGGAGCTCCCCGCGCAGCGGGGTGAGGGAGAGTTGACCTTAGGTTCTCCCGCGGCTTTTGCCGCGGGCTC
>NZ_JAJBUX010000091.1 GCF_020860125.1 Cloacibacillus sp.
AAGAATATTCGACAACAAAGATGAGACGCCATAGGCAAGGCGTCTCATCTTCGTATATCTATGCCGTATGATTCCGTACCAGGTTTATCCCATATGGTTTCCCCATAACTTCATGACCAGATCCCGTATATCACCTTCGCCAAGGATATCCCGCTTATCCATCGGCATAGATAAAAACTCCTGACATACGGCGTCGTCGATCTGACGCGGAGTGAAGTCGAATCCCAGTTCGCGCAGAGCGCCGGCCCGTTCGCTCTCCTCCCTGGAGGCGATTTCAAGACATATCTCCCGCATCCGCCCGTCGTTCAGCAGCGCGTGTAAAAAATCATGAGCGTCCCACATCTATCCGGATTCCCTCCCCTGCGCGGTATTTTTATGTCTCACAGAGAGCGTCATTCCTATATATGGCATATTTTATCCTCCATAAAATCTTTTTGTGCCACATCTGACTGAAAATACAGTCTCAATCTAAACGGAGCGCCGGTATGGCCTGGAGCCTTCCGCCCATACCGGCGCAGTCTGTATCTTGTTTACCGGAAGAATTTCCTGATCCTGATGATAAACGGCAGCAGCAACGCCGCGCCCACATATACTCCTGAATTACAGCCACTTCCGCTTTTTCCATCCTCTTTTGACGGATCTTCGTTGGGGTTCTTTATCTCCACTATATATGACGCGTGAACCCCGGAGGCGTCGTTTGCGGCGGCGGTGATAATGGCAAGCCCGTATCCTCTGGCCGTCACACTGCCGTCCGAGGCGACCTCCGCGACCTCTGGCTTGCTGCTGGACCACGAAAGGCTTTTCACGGTGGCGTTTTCCGGTTCGACCGCCGTCTCTATCCTGAGCGTCTCATTCAGTTTCAGGTTAAACGGTCCCGTTTTTGAAAATGTGATTTTTTCCACCGGTACGACCGGCCTTCTTACGGTGACCGTGTAGGAGGCGCTCTTTTCGCTCACGGCGTCCGTCACCGTTATTTCACAGCTTCCCTCCAGCTGGAACGTCGTCAGCGTTCCGTCCGCCGCGTCCACCGCGGCGATATCTTCTCTGGCGCTCCGCCATGAAAGCGACACATTGGCGGAGGAGGGTAAGACGGAGGGGGTGAGTCCTTCCGCCGTGGTCTCGGTCCCCAGCTCGAGGGACGGCGGATCTCCCGCGTTGAGGAAGACGATGTTATCCGCTTTGCCGCCCGCCTTTTTTACCACCGTGACGTCGCACGACGAGGTATAGGTATCACCGGCTCCCGTGGTTATAGAGGCCTCTATTACACTCCTGCCGCTTGCGACTGCGGTCACCGTGCCGTCCGCCGCGACCTCCGCGATGTCGGTGCTCGTGGATGACCAGACGACCTTTCCATAGGCGCTGGAGGGGGAGAATTCCACCGAAAGAGGATATCTCTCTCCCTCGGTTATCTCCGCGGAGACCGGAGTGACCCTGATGCCGTTCGGCACCGTGGCGTCGTACGAGCCGTCTTTGCCGCATGATATCGTTCCGCTCACATAATTTCCGTTTAGCAGTGGGTTTGAGAAAGACAGCGAGCTGCCCTGCTTCACCATGATGTTGATCTTGTCGTTTCCCTGCGTTATCAGCTGCGGCGCGCCGGAGGAGTCCGCCGTCGAGGCGTCTATCATCGCCCCGTCGTAAAGAGAGACGAGAGCGCCCCGCGCCAGCAGAAGCGAATTAGAGACGGCCAGCTTACAGTTTTGCACCAGCAGCGTGCCGCCCTCCTCCACGGAGAGGGAATACAGATCGGTGTCGCTATCCACCGTGAATACCTCGCCCCTCTTTATCACATAGGCGGAGGTGACGGTGAACGTTTTTTCCGCGCTGACGACATCCGAAGTACCGGCTGGGCAGAGCGTCAGCGTTATCGCGCACTCTCCACGTCCTCCGTCGCCACCGGAGAGGGCGGTCAAGATGCCGTTTTCATCCACGTCCGCAATATTCTTGTTGGAGCTCTTCCATTCCGTCTTTGTGACCGTCGTTCCCGGAGGGGTGACGTCATAACTCAAAGCCAGCGACACCCTGTCGTTTGGCCCGGTTATCTTCAGATTTTCCGAAGTTCCGTCGGGGAGTACGATATTGGCCCTGACCTTTGGGGAATATTCAACTATAGCCTCTATATCCCAGCGTTCGCCCCATTTCAGATCGCGGCTTATGACATTGCCCTCCGCTCCGTTAAGCTTTAACTTATAGTCCTCGGGAATGTCGAAGGTCACGGAATAGAGCCCGTCCTTTTCCGGCGTGTAAGTATAGGAACCGCTGCCGCTCTCCGCCAGGTCCCCGGAGGCGTCGCTGATGCTCCAGCGGGCGTCGGCGGAAGCAACGTCTCCCGATACGGTGATGTTTATAGCGGGGCTGTTGACCTCCCTCACGGCGAAGGCGAGGGATAGATTATAGACACCGTCGTTCGCGCCGTCCTGCACCAGATAATAGTTTCTGTCGCGTACCGTATTATCGCCGTCGTTTTTGATATCCATCTTCGTGAGCCACTTGACGCCGCTCTTTTTGTCCGTGCCGATATCGCCGGAAACGCCTCCGGGATGGTCGAAGAGCAAAATCCGCGTCGACACCAGATAACAGTCGCCGGACTTGCTGACCTCCGCGTACTTAGCCGTATCGCCTCCGGCCGCGTCGCTGAGGCTGCGGGCGTGGAGATAAATTCCGCCGGCGTCTTCGCTTACGACCACAAACAGCGGGACATTTCGCAGGAAACTCTCGGTGAGATTTCCCTCGTCGATGTTGGCGCTAAGCTCCTGCGGGATATCGGCCGACGATATAGTGAAATTCGCCTCGATAGGCAGATAATCGCCGCTGGTGACCTCGCTGCCGTGATTGTTTTTAAATGTCTCCGTCAGCATGCGCCAGAACTTGACGAAAATACCGCCGTCGGAGCCAGCGTTACCAGAGGCGGAGGTGTTTTTCAGCGCGATCAGCTTCACCCTGTCCCTTGAAGCCGGTTCGATATCCCAGTAACGGGCGATCGCCTCCGCGATATCGCCGCTGGCGGCAAACTCCGTCACTTCGATATCCATGCTGTCTGCGTGTATCGGCTTTATAGAGGAGAGTTTGTTTTCGTCAAAGCCCGCCGGCAGAGTGCCCTTATCCTTCATCGCCGTGAAGGCGTCATAGATGAGGAAATCCTCCAATGAATTTTCTTTGATATCCAGTACGCCGGAACGGTCGGCGTCCGTCCTATTTTCCTCCGGCACGACGACGGGGCCGTCGTCCGCCACCCGCCAGAGATACTGCGAGCCGAAATCGGAGAGCGACCTTTTCAGCACGCCGGGGCCGCTGTAGGTAAAGCTGCCGTTGCTCGCGGAGGATGCCGCCGCGTAGATATGTCCGCCGATTGGCGCGCCCTCGATGGCAAGCTCCAGATTGCCGGTTACTTTGCCTTCGACCGTAAGCTTCTTGTCGTTAGGCAGAGTTATTTTGCCGCTGCCCGAAAGGTCCGTTGTAACTAAGCCATCATTTTTGATATGCAGCGCCGCGCCCTCCGCGACGTCTAAATCAAAGCAGGTGAAGGGGGAATACTGCGTCTCCGTAAAAGTCATGTCGGCGGATTTTTCTATATAGATGTTGTCGCAGACGTAGGCGTTTGCGAGGCCGGAGGTGTTTTTTACAGTCAGCGTTCTTTTCCCCGAGACGGCCGTGACGTCGGGTGGGTTGGGCGGCTCAAAATGAAAAGCGCTGTCGATGACCGCGTTATCCAGCAGCAAACTGGCGGGACCATTTACTTTGGCGCTGGCGGCGGCATTGCCTGAATAACCATATATCTGCAGACTTGATGGAGAAAAATCGCTGCCATAAATTTCTAGGCTGACGCCCCCGATATCGGCATTTGAATTGCTGGAGAAGGCTATGCCGGCAAACGATAAAAAGCCCTTTATCTCCGATTGGCCGCCTGTGCATATAAATCTGGATGTTGCTGTGCCTTTGACCTCGGTATTTGAAGATGTTCCATACGTATACCCTGCACCATGGTATTCTTTAGCTATTGCCGCTGATTTTAGCGTGTTGGTGACATTGCCGTTGACTTCGGCGTTTGAAGAAGTTCCCCCATATACATATCCGGCACCGGTGTAGTTCGACATCGTGCCGGACTCTATAGTCGTGGACACGCTGCCGTGGACCGCAGCGTTTGAAGAACTGGCGCTTGTATATCCTGCGCCGTAGTATGATGATTTAATCGTACAAGATTTTATTGTGGTGCTCACGTCGCCGCCAGTATTCGAAGGATTGCCGTCAATATCAAAACCTACGGTGGATTTGCCGTTTGCCGCTGTAGCCTTTCCGGCGGCGGTGAAATTGTATGTACTGATTTCGTCAATAGTTGTAGTGACGTTGCCGGTCACTGCGCATCCGCCTGCTGTGGATGTGCTGCCGGCGCCGATAAACTCGCCGCTGCTGAGGTTTGCTCCATTGCCTATCGTTGTTTTGATGTCGCCGCCGATGGAGAGGGTCCCTTTACTCGCCGTTGAACTCCCTGTCAAACTGCCGCCTGCATAAAACCATGTGCCGACGAGGTTATCCCCTATAGATGTTTCCACATTATTGGCGATAGTGATTGACGGCGTATAGGTAGTTCCGTCGCCGTAAACTTGCCCGGCACAGTATATCGGGCCGTTGGAGATAAAATTGTCGCCTATTTTTATTTCTACGTTTTGTACATTCAGCTTTCCGCTCACGTATCCGACGCCGTAAAATCTATAGTTTACAATCATACGGTCCCTGGCTGAAAAGGAAAGATCTTTCGCTATATTGACTTCGCCGTTCGTACTATTTATGTATGCGCCATAGAACCTGCTGCAGACAAAATCGTCGCCGGCCTTTATTTTGACGCCTCCGCCTATATTCACGACGCTTGTCGACGAGGCGGTGATATCCGCGCAGCCGATGAGCCAAGTGTCTAGATCATCCATGGAGCAGCCGTCCCCGATGTTGATGTTGATATCCCCGGCGATATTTGCCTCCCCGCCGCCCGAAGATATTTTTACGCCGCCGTTGAGCTTCTCTCCATGTATGACCTTTGCGCCGTCATGAAGATTGACCGTTATGCCGCCGTTAACGTTTATTTTTCCAAAGCCTTCAATAAATCCGCCGCCCACGACGTCGGAGACGTATTCCGTGCCGGAGGTGATTTTATAGAGGTCGACCGTTATATCGCCGGATATCTCGCCTATATGTCTATTCTTATAGACATAAGGGCCGCCGTAGATATGGTCCGCGTATCTGTTGATTCCCAGATGCACGTCCCCGACCACCCGCGATGTGGCGGTACAGTTATTTTGGGGAACGTTGGTGGTGGCACAGCCGCCGCCGTAGATAGCGCCGATGCAGCTTGACCTTTCTGTATCGCTGAAATCGGCGCTGGCGATACTGATGTCGATATTGCCGACGATTTCCAAAACAGCGTCGCCTGTATCGGGATGTTCCGCCTGGCCTCCGCCGTAGATTATTGGGATGTTGGTACTTCCATTTCCGCCAGCGAATGATTTTTTACCTGTCATGATCTTTATATCGCCGTACTGTCTGAATGTTCCCGTCGCGTCTCTGACTATGCCGCCGCCGTAGACGCGCGTCGAAGTTACTTTGCCCACTCTATTGTCGAAATCTACGCCCTCAATATCGATGGTCACCGGCATCGGCCTGTCCTTTGTCCCGATATTTGAGTTGTAGCCGCCGCCGTATACGGAGCCGATATCACCGGTTTCGGTGACTGTGATGTTGATTGCCGAACTGCCCTCGGAGGTCATGTCGGCGGAGTTGCATCCGCCGTATATTATGGCACTCTTTCCTTTGACCGTTATGTCGATGTTTTCGCTGTCTTTCAGGACGAGGTCGCTGGCGTTACAGCCGCCATATAGGGTGCCGTCGATATAGACGTTTTCGCCGATCGTTATTGGTATGCCGTTGGCGTAGAGGTTGAGCGAGGTAGAGGCGTATGTCACGAAAAGTTTGCAGTCGCCGGAGGCCGACTCGATGGAAAGCGAGGTGATGCCTCTGTCCGTCGGCACGTATACGTCGTTTCCACCCTCACTGGAGGACATCAAATTATCGCCCGTGACGATGACCGTCAGGTCGCCGATGTCGCCGGAAGATACTTTGGCAAGGTGTTTCAGAGCGCCTCTGAATGTCTCAAACGGGTCGGCCTGCGTTCCTGAACCTTTATCGTCGTTGCCGGAATCGCTGCCGGAATATTGCACGTAGACGGTGGTCCGCGTCGGGGCGGCTGCCGCGAAGCTATGAAGTAAGACTGATGAAGCTAAAATGAATAAAAGAAGCGGTAGAATTAAATAAACTTTGCTATATCTTTCTGGGGGGGGCAATTCGAGTTGATTTTTGCGGTACATCATGAGATTTAGCTAGACCAAGCATAGTAAAACTCTCCTCTTTAAGTATTGGGGTATTTTATGAGTCCAATAATACGCTCCTAAATTATCTTTTGCAAGTTTTGTGAAGGGTAAAAATAAGGATAAAATTTTATTTGAATTGTTTGGTTATCGCTGATTTATTTTATCGTAATCAATCGCGCCGCGAAAACGTTCTCCGACGTTTTTATCTTTCTCGGAATGCCGCGTATTTGGCCCCGCGTACTGCGGAAGGACTTAAGGACAAAAATGACAGAGGTGATTTTCCCCTCTGTCCATGAGTAATATATGATAATTAGTGATGAAGAGGCGTCCGATATGCCGGCGCCTCTTCATCATTATATTTACCTAGTATGCAGTCGTTCCGATATATGGCATATTCGTAAGGCTATTTGCTTTGGCTTTCAACGCGGGGCAGCGCGACGGTCAATTCGGAATTAAAACTGAGCCCAACAGCCGCCCCTGTCTCATATCTCGCGGCTCCGGGGAAATAGTTTTCCATCACGGAGACCTGCGCGCCGTTTTCCAGCGTTATCATGTACTCCATGCGGTCGCCGCTGAATACGGCGCTTGTCACTGTACCAGCGAGCAGACCATCCGCACCCTCCCTAAGGGTGACGGCCTCGGGGCGCAGGATCAGGGATATCTCGTCTCCCGACGCGTAGGCCGCATCTGAGATGAGCTTGACGGTCAATGAGCGTTCGCCGATCTTCATCACACCGCGCTCCGCCCCCTCCCTCGCCGTGAGCGTACCGGCGATCGCGTTTGCCTGGCCGATGAAGTCCGCGACGAAGAGCGTGCGCGGGTGTGTGTAGATATCGAAGGGGGAGCCGATCTGCTCGACCTTGCCGCGGTTCATGACCATGATGCGGTCGGCCATCGTCAGTGCTTCCTTCTGGTCGTGCGTTACGTAGAGGCAGGTGATGTCGAGCTGCTTCTGGATACTGCGGATCTCCGTCCGCATGTGGAGGCGCAGCTTCGCGTCGAGGTTTGAGAGCGGTTCGTCCATCAGCAGCACCTTGGGGCGCATGACGAGGACGCGCGCGAGCGCCACACGCTGCTGCTCGCCGCCCGAGAGCTGGTTGGGATAACGCCGCTCCGTGCCTTTGAGGCCGACCATCTCCAGCGCCTCGCCGACCTTCCGCGCGATATCCGTGGGGCTCTCGGAGCGCATCTTGAGCCCGTATCCCACATTGTCGCCGATCGTCATATGGGGGAAGAGCGCGTAGTTCTGGAAGACGAAGCCGATCTCGCGTTTGTTGACCATTACCTCGGTGACGTCCTCGCCGTCGATGAGTATACGGCCAGAAGATGGGGTCTCGAAGCCAGCCACCATGCGCAGCGTGGTCGTCTTGCCGCAGCCCGAGGGTCCGAGGAAGGTGACGAGTTCGCCGCCCTTCACCTCTAAATCTACCCGCTCGACCGCGTCGAACTTTACGCCGTCCTTGACGAATGTTTTTGTTATATTTTTAAGATGCAGATCTACAGCCATTATAGATTTCCTCCCTGCCCCCTGTAGTTATAGCCGGCGGCCCGCACAAGGAGCGTCAGCATTCCGTTGAATATAAAGACCAGCAGGATGAGCACGACCGAAAAGGCACAGGCGTTGCCGAACTGCAGCTCGGTCATGCACTCCAGTATTCTCGCCGTCAGCAGCGACCAGCTCACCGATACCAGGAAGATCGTCGCGCTGATCGCCGTCATCGAGTGGATGAATAGATACTTCATTCCCGCGAGCAGCGCCGGGATTACGAGAGGCAGAGTGACGTTTTTGAATGTACCGATCGACGAGGCTCCGAGGCTCAAAGAGGCCTCCTCCAGCGATGGGTCTATCTGGTGCAGTGAGGCGATGACGGAGCGTATTCCCGCCGAATCATAGCGGAATACATAGGCGGCGACGAGGATCGACATCGTACCGGTCAGCACGATCGGGCTGTTGTTGAAGGCTATGATGTAGGCGATGCCGACCACCGTTCCCGGCAGCGCGAAGTTCAGCAGCGATACGACCTCCATCAGGCCGTTCGCGGGGAATGACTTGCGCTGCGTGACGTAGGCGATCGAGACGGCAAGCAGCCCGCCGATCGGCGTCGAGATACAGGCGATGATGAGCGTATCGATCATCGCTTTGCGCCCGTGGTCGAAGACGTAGGCGAAGCTCTCCCAGGTAAAGCTGTTGTCTAGTCCCCACGCCTTTGTGAAGGCGCCCATTACAATCAGCGCGTATAGGAAGAGGATGAAGGCGATAACCGCGGCGCAGATTGCCATTACCGCCGCCGTACCCGCCATGCCGATGCCTTTGACCGTCGTCTGCGCGCCCGATTTGCCGCTCACCGTCACATAGCTTTTGCGGCTCACCCAGAAGCGCTGGAGGACAAAGACGAGCAGAGCTGGAACCAGCAGCGCGAAGGAGAGGGCCGCGCCGCCCTTGAGGTCGTACATCCCCGTTATCTGCAAATATGCCTGCGTCGGCAGCACGGGAAACTGGTGTCCCGCGAGTACGAGAGGCGTCGCGAAATCGGCGAGCGAGCAGGCGAAGAGCAGCAGGATCGAGTTGGCGATGGCCGGCATCGTCAGCGGCAGCGTCACCGTGCGGAAGACGCGGAACGGAGAGCCGCCCAGCGACAGCCCGGCGTCTTCGAGATTCGGGTCGATACAGGCGAGCACGGAAGTTATCGTGAGAAAGGCGACAGGGAAGTAGGTCAGCGATTCCGATATCCAGGTGCCCCAGAAGCCGTATATGTTGAAATCGGGAATACCGAAAAATTTCAGGATGATGCCGTTGGGCCCCAGCGAGAGAGTCAGCGCGATGCTGCTCGTAAAGGGCGGCGAGATCAGCGGCAGGACGGTTACGGCGGCGATGAACCAGCGCAGGAGCGCGGGGAGGTGTATCCTCGTCACCGCGAGGGCGAAGACAAAGCCAAGAAAGGTGCCCATCGCGGCGACCGCGACCGCCAGCCAGATGCTGTTGACGAGGGCGAGCCGGTTATAGCTGTTAGAAAAGACAAGCAGGAGGTTGGCGAGCGAGAGCCGCCCGTCGACGATGAAGGTCGTCATCAATAATTTAATAAACGGATAGACGATAAAAAGGCCCAGCGCGAGCCAGAGGGTAACTACCACCGGTATAAGCGCGGGATCACGTCTCATGGAGGAGGAAGAAGCCATGTCTTTGAACTCCTTTGCTATAAAAATGGGCTGCGCGGAAGCCTGCGCCCGCACAGCCCTAAGTCTGTAAGCTAACGGATTACTTCGTTGATCCAGCGCTCGACGTAAGCCTTGCGCTTATCTCCCTTATGCTCGGCTCCCACCTTAAGGAGCTTCACCTTTGACATATCGAGCGCGGGGCTGGTGATCTTCACGCCCTTGACGACGGGGATGTAGTTGATCTTCTGATCGACGAAGAACTGTCCAAGCTTGGGGCTCGTCGCCCAGTCGATAAACTTCTTCGCCTCCTCCTGGTTCTTCGCGCCGGCGATCATGCCCGTAGCCTCGATACCGAAGGTGACGCCCTCTTTCGGATAGGTGATGATGACGGGGTATCCCTGCTGCTGGATGTCGAGCGCGTCAACTAGATAGAAAATGCCGCTTGAAGCCTGTCCCTGGGCGATCGGCATTGCGCCGCCTGCGCCGCTCTTCGTGTAGAGCTGGACGTTCTTGTGCAGCTTCTTCTGATAGTCGAAGGCTCCGTCGACGCCGTAGACGCCGATGAGGCTGTAGATACGCTCCGTCGCCGTGCCCGAGGTACGGGCGTCGGCCATCTGCAGACCGTTCTTATAGGCGGGGTTCAGCAGATCCTGCCATGATTCCGGGGCCTTGAGGCTGTTCTTTTTGAGGAAATCCGTATTGGTGAGGAAGCAGAGGGGTATGAGGCCGATGCCGGTCCAGTGGTTGCCGGGGTCCCTGTACTCCGCGGGGGTCAGCTTCTGATCCTTCGGCACATAGACGGCGAAGACGTTGTCCTTCTGTCCCGCCGTGTAAATGTCGGCTGGGCCGCCGAGCAGGATGTCGACCTGCGGGTTATTCCTTTCCGCCACGAGGCGGGCGAGGGCCTCTCCTGAGGAGAAGCGGATAAAATTCACCTTGATGCCGGTATCCTTTGTGAACTGCTCGAAGACCTTAGAGGCGTATTTTTCGGGCATGACCGTATAGGCGTTGAGCGTTGCCGCCATCGCGCCGGTGCAGACGGCCATAATAAAAGCCATGGCCATGAGGAGAGAAACTGCCTTACGACGATTGTACATAAAACCACTCCCAGTGATATAGATCGCCCCGGTATGGGCAAATGTAACGGGAACGTAAGATTACGCTTTCATTACATTTAAAATAATACCATTATATGAGCAAAATAAAAGTCTTCTTTTGACACATTTCATATTGCCGCACAAAAACACGTATCGCAAAGCAGTTGCGTACATCTCTTACGGTGATGACTGTCTGAAAGATATTGATAAAACTTTAAAGTTGTTGTAGAATCCAAAATATGGCTCTAAGTCTTAAAAATATGACATAAAAGAGTAACATTGCTGATATTGAAGGAGAATATATCGTGGAAACAATAAAAGGCCAGGTGTTCGGACGAAAGGCTTTTACGCTTGTGGAAGCGCTAATAGTTGTCATAATCATCGGAATTCTTGCGGGATTGATGATGACAGCCTCGGGAGCGTCGACACAAAAAGCGGAGGACACACGTGCGATAAATGATATCGTTGTGATGAGAAAAGCGGTGATGATTGCCTCAGTAGAGGCCGGCGTAGAAGGGGCTATTGAGAAGATTACGGTTGAGCACAACAAATTTGAAGTTTCTTTATTAAAGGATGAAGAAAGGGAGCCTGAGTTTAAAAATAGGCTTGAAGCCGTACTCGATACAAATATAGCGGCAAGGAGATTTGTCATTTTTTATGATAAAGATGGGAACCTTGGTACCTTGAATTATTATCCTAAATCTGAGAATTTCCCGTGGTATTTTATTTCGCAGACAGCGGCTGAAGGGGATATGTCGATATATTGCTATGATGATAAAACTTATAAGAAAAGACTTGTAAAATCTTATTAAGTCCGATCTTCAATCTAATAACAGAGGGGCCGTATCTCTGCGCGAACGGCCCCTCTGTTATTTTTATCTATTCATACTTTAGTACGGCCTTCTCCTCGCGGTTCTTTTCCAGGATCATCGAGCGTATCAGGTAAGCGCGGCTGACGCAGCCAACGAAGATGCCGTTTTCATCAATGACCGGGCAGACTTTGAAATGGCGGCGGATCATTTCGGCGGCGACGGCGAAGTCACTGTCGTCCTTGTTGAAGCAGACGACTTTTTCCTGCATTATCTCCGTCACCTTTTTATAGCGGATGGCGGCGAAACGCTTCGCGAATTGTCCGTAGTCCGGCAGGAAGGCGGCATTTTTCAGCGTCGTTATATACCCCGGCAAGCATTTTTTTATGATATCCTCTTCGCTTACGAATCCGCAGACCCTGTTATCAGCTGTGAGTACGGGCACCCCTGTGCGGCAATGGCGAAGTATCAGTTCGATCGCCCGTTCTATAGTGTCGTTCTCGCGCAGTACGACCATATCTTTATTCATTAATTCGCCAATCTTCAAATAACATTCCCCCCTGCCCCTGTCTTCACCTTCAATTATACTACAGCATCTCACATCCAGAGCCCCCGACCTATCCACAGCAGCGCTATTGAGGATAAAAGCAGCGAAACAAATACGACCCGCAGCCCGATCTTTGAAAAGGCGGCGAACGATATCTCGATCCCCTCTTTTGCCGCGAAATCGGCGACGACGGCGTTCGCCGCCGCACTGAAATAGGTGCCGTTGCCGCCTAGGCAGGCCCCGAGGGCGAGCGCCCAGTAGAGCGGCTCGGCGGGGATGGCGGCGGCCAGCGCCATTGATTTGATGATGTGCACGAATATAGCCGTGAAGGCAATGTTGTTGATAAAGGCGCAGGTGATTCCCGAAATCCAGAGGACGCCGAGCAGCATCAGCAGCGGGCTGCCGGCGAGGACAGTGGTCAGCAGTTTAGAGACCGCCTCAAGAACGCCGGTGACCCTTAATCCTCCGGCCATAATGAAGAGGGATATAAAATATATAATTGTCGGCCACTCGACCTCATTATGGATTATCGTTCCCTCGTCAAGCAGCGATATCGTGAGCAATATTCCCGCGGCGGTGAGCGCGACGACGGAGGCCTCAAGGTGCAGGAGGCGGTGCATGGAGAATCCAACCAGCACCAGAATGATGATTACTACAGATTTTATCATCAGCGGCCTGTTGACGATGAGCCTCGACTCGTCCACCTCGCGCAGGCGTATCGCGGCCTCCGGGTCCGATTTCAGCTCTTTTTTATAGTAAATACCGACATAGGCAGTCACGGCGCAGAGGGCGACGACGGCGACCGGCGCTAGTACGACGAGGAATTCATTGAATGAGAACTTTGCGACGGAGGCGATGATCATGTTTGGCGGGTCTCCGATGAGCGTCGCCGTTCCGCCGATGTTGGAGGCGAATAGCTCCATCAGAAGCAGCGGCAGCGGGTTCATCGCTATCAGTTCGCAGAGCGACAGCACGACCGGCGTGACCAGCAGCACCGTCGTCACGTTGTCGAGGAAGGCGGAGAGCACCGCCGTGAGCAGAGAGATTATCCAGAATATCCGCAGCGGCCTGCCGCCGGTTATCTTTATCGCCTTGACTGCGAGGTACTGGAAAAGGCCGCTCTTTGAAAGTATGCCGACGACGATCATCATGCCGACGAGAAGGCCGACGGTATTATGGTCGATCGCCGCCACCGCCTCCTCCGATGAAAGAAGGCCGCTTATAACCATGATAGATGCTCCCAGCAGAGAGGCTGTCGCCGTCTTCATTTTGCCGGTTGCCGCGAGGACTATCGTTCCGAGAAAAATCAGCAGCGCTGCCCAGGCCTGTAAAGTCATATGTCTTCCTCCTATAATGATTGTGCAGCAACGGAAACGATAATAATTTTTAATAAAAACCGTTACTTCACTTTCTATAAAACGGTTGGGACTATACGCTCTGCCTCCGTAAAATGCAACCATTAATGAGGAAAGTCAATATATTGTGATAATGTGGAATATTTGTGAAACGAAGTAAAAGCAACAATCCCCTCGTACATAAAAAAAGAGGGGATTATTTATAAGTTAAAAAGGAGAAATAGTTTCTATTTATGGTGTTTTCGGCGATAAATAATTATATAAATCACAACTAGTACGGCGCAGGCGGCGATCAGGGCAAGACTTATTTTCTTTATCTCCTGGTGGATGAGCGCCTGATTGCTGCCGAGGAAATAACCGACGAGGGCGAGAATCACGACCCAGATCCCCGAGCCGAGCGCGGTATATAGGGCAAACTGCGCGAGCGGCATCCTCGCAAGTCCGGCGGGGAGCGAAATATACTGACGTATCACAGGCAGAAGACGTCCCGTGAAGGTACTTATATGTCCGTGGCGGGCAAAGAAGATCTCCGCCTTGTCAAGCGATTCATGGGTAATGAAAAAGTATTTTCCATATTTTTCAAAGATCGGACGCCCCCAGCGCACGGCGATCCAATAGTTAAAAAGGCCGCCGAGAATACTGCCCGTGATCCCGCTGAGTATTACGAGAAATATATTCATCTCACCCTTCCAGGCAAGGTAACCCGCCGGCGGTACCACGACCTCGCTGGGGAAGGGGAAAAAGGAAGATTCAAGGAACATGAGGCCGACGATCCCGGGATATCCAAGATGGCCGATGACCTCCACCAGCCATTGTATTAAATCACTGAAAAGCTGGATACCGTAACTTAAAAAAGAAGATAGCGCCTCCAATGCAAAACTCCTCTCGTAGTTTTTATCATGTAAGAAGATATACGGAAAGGTGATAAAAGTCCATAGTAATTTGAAACCTTGGGCTCTTTGCGTTAAAATGCAGCATGGAAGAGAAGTATTTTTATGATCGCAAAGGATGGAGGAGTCGTATTGCTTCCGTTACCGAGACTTGCGCTTGTCATAGCCGGTAATTTTTCTGCGGATGAAGAAAACGCCGATCCGGGCATATTGCTGGGCTATCTGCCGGATGAGCTGGCGCGCTGCTGTGAGATCAAAGAGTGGAGCTGCCAGCCAAGCACCCACTATTCTATGCCGATGACTCTTGCGATGGAGGAGATGTTCGAGTCGCTTGTAGCCGAGGGCTACACGGGGATAATAACCGTCTGCGGCAACGGCGTCATGGAAGAGATGGCCTATCTCGTAAATCTGCTCTGGCAGCACCCTGAACCGGTGATCTTCGCCAACCTTATGGTACAGGGGCGTGCCGGGCTAAAAGAGGGGCTGGTGAATCTGCACTGCTCGGTGCTCGCCGCGCTTTCGCCGGAGGCGAGGGACAAAGGCGTGCTTCTTTGTTCCAGCAGTGAACTCTTCGGAGCGGACGACGTGACCCTTGTCGACCCTGGTTCGCCGGACAGCGCCTTTCAATCGCAGGAAAAAGGCTCTGTCGGTAAGATGCTCAACGGTGAAATAAAATTTTTCAGCGAGCCTAAACGTCCGCCGTTTCTAGCCCGCAGGCCGAAGGAGCTTCCCGACGTGGAAATAATGTGGGCTTCGCTTGGCGGTGGGGAGAGCCTGCTCTCGTTTCTTGCCTCCAACAGGGAGCTTGGCGGTCTGGTGCTTGCCGGTTTCGGCGCGGGCAACGTGCCCCCCTCATGGGTGCCGCCCATCCGCAATATATTGCGGCGGCGCATCCCGGTGGCGATCACCTCCCGCTGCTTCCAGTGCCATGTACATAAGACTAACGACTTTGAGGGTTCTTTTGAAAAACTTACTGAAATGGGGGTAATGTCGGGCGGCAAGCTGAACCCGTTCAAGGCGCGCATACGCCTCTCCCTGGGTATATCGGCCGGACTCACCGATAACGGCCTCAGCCTCTACATGCTGAACCAGCCTGTCTGTGACGACATAAACACTTTATATAAATGAAAATATACTGCTTAACGCTTGGCTGTGCTAAAAACCGGGTGGACAGCGAATGCCTTGCCGGCGCGCTCACCGCCGCGGGCCATGAGCTCGTCTCCTCGGTGGAGGAGGCTGAATGTGCTCTGGTCAATACCTGCGGCTTCATCCGTCCCGCGGTTGAGGAGAGTGTCGCGGCTATACTGGACCTCGAAGAGCTTAAAAGGGATAAGAAGTTAAAGAAGATCGGCGTTGTCGGCTGCCTTGTGAACCGGTACGAGGGAGACCTTGTCTCGGAGGTGCCGCTGGTGGATTTCTGGGCGAGGACGGAGGACTGGAAATTTGTCCTCGATCAGCTCAGGACTCCCGGAGACGACGAACGCCACCGGGGAACGCTCCCATCGTCGTCCAAATATACCCGCTACCTTAAAATAAGCGAGGGCTGCGGCAACCGCTGCACATACTGCGCCATCCCTGGTATTCGCGGTCCGCTACGCAGCCTGCCGCCGGAGGTCATTGTCAAAGAGGCCTGCCAGCTCGCGGAAGAGGGTGCGCGTGAACTCTGCGTCGTCGGTCAGGACCTTACAGTCTACGGCACTGATATTGACGGCAGGCCTCGTCTGATAGAACTGCTTGACGCCCTTGAAAGCTCGCTGCCGCCCGATCTTTGGATCAGGCTGCTCTACCTTCACCCCTCGCGTGTCGACAGCGCTCTCCTTGAGCGTGTCGCCGCGGGAAGGCAGGTCATCCCTTACCTTGACATCCCGGTGCAGCACGGAGACCCGGAGATACTCGCGGCGATGAACCGCGGTATCGCTCCGGAGTCCCTGCGCGCGATATTCAGCACGGCGCGCGCGATAAATCCCGACTTTGCGCTGCGCACCACCTGCATGATTGGTTTTCCAGGAGAAAAGAAGCGGCACTTTGACAACCTGATGAACTTTGTCGCGGAGGTGCGCTTTGACAGGATGGGCGCCTTTACCTTTTTTCCCGAAGAAGATACCGCGGCGGCGGAAATGGCGGGGCAGGTCTCCGAGCGGACAAAGAATAGACGTCTCGGCGAGCTCATGCGCCTCCAGGAGGAGATATCGTTCGAGCGCCAGCGGCAATTTGTCGGGAGAGAGTTAAAGGTACTGGTGGAAAAGATAGACATAAAAGAGGGCTATGCCGAGGGGCGTTCCTTCCGCGAGGCTCCCGAGGTGGACGGAATAATAGAGATACGCGGCATAAGAGAAGATCTGAAAGAGGGCGACATTGTGACTGTGCGCGTAACAGAGGCGATGCCGCACGATATGACGGGAGAAGAGATATGATACTGACTCCGGAAATGAAGACCTGGTATGGAATGATCGCCACAGTCGGCACCATCGGGCGCTATTCAAAGATGCCAGGCACCCTGGGCGCCATCGCCGGCACCGTGCTGTGGCTGCTGTTCGGTGGTATCCCGCTGTGGGGCATCGCGGCGGTGGCGGTTATCGGCTGTTACGCCTCCGACAAATATGAAAAGGCCGCCGGGCGCGAGGACCCGGGTGAGGTCGTGATCGACGAAGTCGTCGGCGTCTGGATATCTTCCTGGGGTTTTGACCTCACCTACGCGGTGGTGGCGCTGTTTCTCTTTCGCATCGTCGATATAACCAAACCATTTCCGGTCAAAGAATTTGAACGGCTTCCCGGAGGCGTCGGCATCATGGCCGACGATATCGCGGGCGGCGTGATGGTCAACCTGCTCCTGCACTTTATACACTGGCTTCTGTTTGCGGGAGGGCTGACAATAATTCTGGGGGTGATAGGAAAATGACGGGCAAACTTGACGTGTTAGCCGCCGCAGTGATAAAAAACTTTCGTGAGCGCGGCCTTTCGCTCTCCCTGGCCGAATCATGCACCGGCGGGATGATCGCCGCCGCGCTGACCGGTATTCCAGGAGCCTCCGATATCTTCTGGGGCTCCGCCGTGACATATATAAACAGCGCGAAAGAGCATATCCTCGGCGTCTCGGAGGCGACCCTTGAAAGGCACGGTGCGGTCAGCGAAGAATGCGCGCGCGAAATGGCCGAAGGCTCCCGCAGAATATATGGCGCGGACGTCGCGATGAGCGTGACCGGCATCGCCGGTCCCGGAGGCGGCTCGGAGGCCAAGCCGGTCGGCACCGTCTGGTTCGGCTTCAGCTCACGGAAGGGCACGGAGGCGTTTTGCCGCCGCTTTGAGGGAGACAGGGAGGCCGTCCGCCGGCAGACCGTTGAACAGGTCCTAGCATGCCTGATCGAAAAATGCGCCGCCGAAGATGTGCGCGGCGAAGGCGTGGAATAATGGGAAGCTGAATCCCACCGCTTGCGGGAAGGCTCCTGCGTACATTCATCTGCGTAAAACTTCCGCCGGAACACATTGAAGCTCTCGGAGAATGGCTTGCCGCGAAAAAAGCCGTCGGTGCCGGAATAAGATGGGTCGCGCCAAAGACCATTCACATCACCCTTAAATTCTGCGGCGAGATACATCCCGATATGGTCGAAGCGATCGCGAGGCTGTTGGAAAAAGAGAATCTCGGCGGCACGATAGAACTCTCGGTGGAGGGAGTTGGCGGATTTCCGAGGCTGTGCGCGCCAAAAGTCATCTGGACCGGCATTTGTGGAGAGACCGACAAACTGAGAAAACTCCAACAAAAGACCGAAGAGTGCGCCTTCCGGTGCGGCGTGGCGAAAGAATGGCGGAAATTCTCGCCCCACATCACGCTGGGCCGCCGTAACGAACAGAGTCCGCTGCCGGATGAATTAGTCAGGATAATAGAAAAAGATAAGATCGAACTTCCGGCCTGGTCCGTGAAAGAGATCATTATGATGAAAAGCGAGCTTACGCCTAGAGGCCCTATCTACACGCCGTTAAAATATTTTGCGCTGTAGATAAACTCTGATATAATTACCAATGAAATCAAAAAGTAATAATTTAAGAAAATTGGAGGCATAGAGATGGCAAAAAAAGCACCGGTAACCAAAGAGGACATATTGGCGCAGGCGCTTGGCGAAATAAGAGGGAAATTTGGCGACGGCTCCATCATGCGTCTCGGTGACGAGGTGCAGCACGCGGTGGAGGTCATCTCAAGCGGTATCCTTCCCCTCGATGTCGCCCTTGGCATCGGCGGCGTTCCGCGTGGGCGCGTCGTGGAAATATTTGGCCCTGAGGGCGGCGGAAAGACCACCATTGCCCTTCACATACTTGCCGAGGCGCAGAAAGCTGGCGGTATCGCGGCCTTTATCGACGCAGAACATGCGCTTGACCCCCGCCTTGCTGCGGCGCTTGGCGTCGACACCGCGAACCTCTACCTCTCGCAGCCCGACAGCGGAGAGCAGGCCTTCTACATACTGGACACCTTAGTTCGCAGCGGCGCGCTCGATCTTGTCGTCGTCGACTCGGTGGCGGCGCTTACCCCACAGGCGGAAATAGACGGAAAAATGGGCGAGGGCAGCAACCAGGTTGGTCTTCACGCGCGCCTCATGAGCTACGCGCTGCGCCGCCTCACCTCGGCGATCGCCAAAAGCAAAACGACCGTTATCTTTATCAACCAGCTGAGGGCGCAGATAAGCTCCGGATACAGCCAGGGACCGACCGAAACCACGACCGGCGGCCGCGCGCTGAAATTCTACAGCTCAGTCAGAATAGAAGTTCGCCGCGGCAAACAGGTTACCCAGGGAGACACTGTGATAGGGCACGAGCTCTACATAAAAGTCGTGAAAAACAAACAGGCGCCCCCCTTCCGCACGGCGCACACAACCCTCATCTATGGCAAGGGCGTGACCAAGGCCATCGCCGTGCTCGACATGGCGCTCGACCGTGAGGTCGTGAAACGTAAAGGTTCCTGGCTCGCGTATAAGGGCGAGACGCTCGGGCAGGGTAAAGAGACCGTCGCAAACTACTTGTCAGAGCACCCCGAGCTCATGGAGGACATAAAAAAAGATGTCCTGCGCAAGGTTGCCGAGGGGCTTGGATTGATAGACGAACCTGAACACGAAGACCACGAAGATTCAGCGCTGGAAGACAGCGTCGAGGCGCTTCTTGAAGAGGGCGTCCTTAAACTCGACATAACGGAAGAGCCAGAAGAGGACGAATAGCATATTAACGTTAAGATTGCCTAAAAAAAACAAAAAAATAATGAAAGAATTTACGGCGTTATTTCAGATGAAATGACGCCGTTCTTCTTAAATGTCAATTAACTGCCCAACAATAAAACAGTAAAAACGCCTATAGTTTTGGAATAAATACATATAGATTTCTTAAATGTCATAAATCGTTAAACTTGTATGTGTTGACATAATTTTTTCGCATGATATACTTCCTCTTGCACTCTTCGAGACGGCGATGCCGAAACGAAAAAGTGCGAGCACCATGACAAAAAGAATACAGAGAGAGCAAAAGAAACATACACCGGATC
>NZ_JAJBUX010000092.1 GCF_020860125.1 Cloacibacillus sp.
TTTATATATTATCCGTCTCAAGTCAACGTAAAATCGGATGATATTCCTTCAGCGCCTGCGTGGCAGCGAGCCGTCAAAGGCCAGGACCAGCACCGGCAGTCCGCCGAAGAGGAAGCTTAATATCCCCCACAGCCAGAAATTTTTTCCCAGCCGCTGCGCGATGCTGCCCCAGAGATAGACCCAGCAGAAGAAAAAAATCGCGGAGACAAGATAGCCCGTATTGCCGCCGAAAAACCCGAAGCTGAGAAAGTTCAGCGCCGAAGCGGCGAAGGCCGGTACCGCGATGCCCGCGGTCACCCAGCGGGTGATCCCCGCGCAGTCGCAGAGCAGCATCACGTTATAGACGGGGAAGAGGAATTCCACATATGAGCCGATATGGAATTTATCCCCTATCCGGTACATCACATAGGCCGAGAAGAGGTAAAGGCCAAATATCAGCACCAGCACGGCAAAAACGGCAAAGGCTCCGAACAGCAGGGCAAACATCAGTCGGTCAGCTCCCGCATGCGTCCCAGCACCTCGCCAAGCCGTCCTATCTTCTCGCCGTATCCTGCCCAGTCGCCCTTTCTCTGAGCGTTCTGCGCGGCGTTATAAAGCTCCTGCGCCTCAGAGGCGAGAGCCTTGATGTCGGCTCCTCCCTCGGAGCTCCCGGCCACCGGCGCGGCGGCGATACTCTCCGTCTTCGTACCGGTCGAGAGCGTCATCTTCTGCCCCATCAGCTTCTCAAGCGCGGCGCCGAAGTTGTCGGCCCAGGCGACGCGCCCTCCCGTCGAGACGATGACGCGCTTGAGCTCCGGCAGCTCGCCCTTTTCCGCCTTGAGGTAGAGAGGCTGCACGTAGAGCAGCGATTTTCCTATCGGTACGACGAGCAGGTCACCGCGTATGACGTCCGAACCGCGCTGGCTCCAAAGCGAAAGCTGCGCCGATATTTCGGGATTCTGGTCGATGAGCGCCTCCACCTGTCCGGGACCGTAGATCAGCTTCTGCTTCGGGAACTGGTAGACGAGCAGCTCGCCGTAATTCTGCGGGTCGCAGCGACCTGCCATCCAGCCGATGAGGTTGTCGCGCCCCAGCGGCATATAGGGCACGATGATCGCAAATTCGGGAGACTTCTCTCCCCACAGCTTCATCGTGACATAGTTCGGCTGTATACGGCGTTCGCGCCCCACGGGAGTGACCTCCCAAACGTCTTCGCGGTTATAGTATGTGTTCGTGTCGGTCATATGGTAGGTGGTATAGACCGCCGTCTGTACCTCGAAGAAATCCTCCGGGTAGCGGATATGCTGCCACAGCTTGTCGGATATGCCGCTCCTGTCACGGAAGAGGCCGGGGAATATCTTCATCCAGGTGCGGATGATCGGGTCTTTGTCGTCGACGACGTAGAACTCCATCTTTCCCGTATAGGCGTCGGCGACGCCCTTCACGCTGTTACGCACATAGTTCACGCCGCGGAAGAGGGCGAGCGTGCTGTCCGCCGTATCAAACGGCTTCGAGTAGGGATAGCGCTCGGACCAGGTGAAAGCATCCTGCAGCCACTTGATACGTCCGTCAATGAGGACGGGATAGGTCTCCGCGTCATAGATCAGGAAAGGGGCGACCTGCGCGAAGGCGCGGCGCACATTGCGGTTATAGAGCACGCGACTCTCTTTGGAGAGAGCGCCGGTAAAGAGTATCTCCGAGTCGCGGAAGCGCAGTGAGAAGAGGATACGCCGCCACAGCGAACCAATGGCGACGCCGCCGTCCTCCTGATATACGGATCGGACATTAGAATCCCCCATCGGATAGTCGAACTCCTTCACGTCGGTTTTGACGAGTACATAAGAGTAGGGAGCCGTGCCGAAATATATCTCAGGGCGCGAGAGGGGGATGTCGACCGTGGAACGGACGGGGATGTCCTTCATGAAAAAGTAGGGCAGCCCGCCGGAGGCGATCTCGTTGACGGGGTTCATCACTACGCCGTAGCCGTGGGTAAACTCAAGGTGGGTATTGACCCACGTCGGATTCTGGAGCCGCGAGAGATCCAGTTCGCGGACGCCGAGCATCACCTGGCGGCTGCGCCCGTCCATCATATAGCGGTCGATATAGACGTCGTTAAAATTGTAGTAGGTACGTATCGCCTGCAGCTGACGGTAGGTGCGCAGCAGCGGGGAGTAGTCCCACAGGCGGATGTTCTGCACCGTCTCGTTGTCCGCGGCAAGCTCGGCGGCGGTCACTTCGGCCTCCGGCGTGAAGGCTACCGAGGTGACTTTGTTAAGTCCGAAGGCGCGGCGCGTGTAATCGAGGTGATAGTCGAGATAACTCTTCTCCATCTCGTATTCGTTCGGCTTAACGCGGTATTGCTGGATAAGGCCCGGGACCACGCTGCGCGCCGCCCAGCCGACGACTAAAAGCAAACCAATGGCGATGGCGGAGAATTTCCACATCGGACGGAAGAAGTTCACAAAGAGCAGCGCCGCCGCGGCGAACATCGCAAAGGTGAGTATCGAAAGCGCTGGCAGCACCACATGCACGTCGGTATAACCAGCGCCGAAGACCACGCCGGTCGGAGAGAAGAGCAGCTCATAGCGCGCGACCCAGTAGCCGACTCCCCAGAGAATGAGGATCAATGCACCGAGCAGAGTCAGATGCAGCCTCGCCGCGGGAGCCACGTAGAGCCTCCCGGGGGTAAAAGTCACGGAGCGCGTCATAAAATAGATCGCCGCCGAGCCAATCAGCGTCAGCATCAGCACTCCCTGCGTCCAGAGCTGAAGGAATTTCAGGAAGGGCAGGCTGAAGACATAAAAACCGATATCGATGCCGAACAGCGGGTCCGTCTCGCCAAAGGGAGTTTTATTCATGAACTGAAGAAACTCATGCCACATCCCCATGGCGTTCAGCGCGTTGACGGCGGCGACCAGCAGCGCCGCGCCGAGGATAAAGAGCCTGACACGGCGTCCTGCGCGCGCGTCCGCCCCCGCGTCGTCAATCTGCCGCAGACCGCGTTTCCAGGCAAGCTGCCAGTTAAGCGAATAGATGATAAAACCGGGCACCAGAGCCGCGGCAAAAAGCTCCCACTGAGCCCAAAAGCGTCGCCAGAAGACGGACTCGAAGCCCTGCGCCTTAAACCAGTATAGGTCCGTCATAAAGGTGGCGATCCACGGCAGCACGACGGCAAAGAGAATGAATAGGCCGCCGGCCACGAACCAGAACTTCTTCACCTTCGGCAGCTCGATGCGCGGCATCTGCGGCCGCTCGTCGTCCCAGTTTTCACCATTGTCGCCGCTTCCCTGCGTCCATTCACGCTGCGGCCGGTTCATCATCGACCGCAAGAGATCGTTTATATCCACGAACAGCACCCCTCATATGCGAAAATAATCTTTTATTATATTCTTGACCAAATATCGGCCAATGTCCAGTGAAAAACAAAAAAATCCCCTTATAATGATGCGATAAAGTACGAAAACGAGGAGGAATAAAATAATGCCGCTTACCAAAGAAGAGGTGCGCGCGAAACTCACCGAAATGGGAATCGCGTACGAGGTCATGGAACACGGCCCCGTATACACCATAGATGAGATGAAGGAAGTCGAGGGAATGAAGATCGAGGACGTCTGCAAAAATCTCTTTCTGCGCGATGAAAAGGGCAAGCGCCACTTTCTCGTCGTGCTTGACGAGGCCAAAAGCGCCGACCTCAAAGCGATACGCGCGCAGATCGGCAGCACCCGTCTCAGCTTCGGCTCCGAGGAACGGCTGATGGACAACCTGGGGCTGATAAAGGGCGCCGTAACGTCGCTCGGCGTCCTCAACGACTGCGCTAAAAACGTCGAAGTGCTTATCGACGAGGACCTGCGGGGCCGTCCGCGTCTCGGCGTCCACCCCTGCGACAACACGGAAACGCTCTGGATGTCGTTCGACAGTATCAAAAAAATCATCGAGAGACAGGGGAACAGCCTTAAATTTATCAAAATATAACATCGCGCACTCAGCGCCGCATATAACAACAGATGAGAGAGGCAGGCGGAAAAATTCCGCGCCTCTCTTTTTTGTATTCCACAAGTACATAGCCTCTCATAATTAAAGACGATATTAATCAACAAAAAAACGCTCTTTTATCATACAAACAGGAATAAAAACTTACAGCCTCCGCCCTATTGTCTCCCCATCGCGAAACAAAATTCCTCTTTTTTACTCTTTCGTTATTGACTGTATATATGTAATATTTATAATTACAATGTAAGTTGATTTTGTATCTTTCGATAAACGAGGCGGTTTTCATGACTGGAGAGTTTGCGATAGCGGTACACGCCATCGTCTATTTGAATCATAAGCGCTCCTACCTTTCGAGCGAGGCGCTCGCCAAGAATATATGTACCAATCCGGCGCGCGTCCGCATGGTGATGAGCAAGCTGAAAAGGGACGGAATCATTCTCACCCGCGAGGGCGCGGCGGGAGGCTACGCGGTGCGGGAGGGAGTATCGGATCTTTCGCTGCTGGAGGTGGCTGAGTCCGTGGGTGCGGCCTTTGTCGGCAGCGCCTGGCGGTCGGGAGACTCTGACATGAAGTGTCTCGTCGCCTCCGGAATGGCCGACGTAATGGACGGCTTCTATTCGGAGATGGACGGGCTCTGCCGCGGCTATCTGAGCAAGGTCCGCATAAGCGATGTGGAAGAGATGATCTTTAAGGGAAAGGGCGACTTAGACGCCTGCGGCCGGAAAGATTAGCTACACAAAGCGCGGAGCTGCCTTAGCCTAAGAGGGCAAGGCGCCGCGCGGAGAAACAAACCATAAAAAGACGCGGCTTCGCCTCCCCGCGGCATAGGGGGAAACCGCGCCGCTTATTTCTATTTTGCGTTGTCGATCGCTTCGTTGGACAGCTCGTCGGCGCGTTTATTTTTAGCGCGCGGCACCCATTCGTAACTGACCTTGATACCATCGGAGACGGCCCAGGCCTCTCTTGCCAATTCACGCAGGTGAGGCAGGTTGATTTTCCATTGCTTTGAGAGCTGGCAGACGACAAGCTTGCTGTCGCCGTAGACCTTGAGCTCCTTCGCTCCGCGCTCCCGCGCGGCCTTGAGCAGCAGAATGGCGGCGTTGTACTCGGCCTCGTTGTTGGTCTTCCTGCCGAGATAGCGAGCCGTCTCCCAAAGAGTGTTTCCGTTATCGTCCGTCAAAAGCGCGCCCGCGCCCGCCTCCCCGGGATTGCCGCGCGATGCGCCGTCAAAGTATCCTATCATTTTTATCTTACAACTCCCTGTACCTTCGATTTTTGCATTATACTTTGCTATTATATGCTACAGAGCAACGGAGGTAAATCAATTATGGCAGCTGCAAAAAAGACAAACGCGGTACGTATCCTCGAAGGACTAAAAATACCCTTTGAGCTTTTGGAATATGAGATAGATGAAAAGGAGCTCTTCGCGGAGGACGCGGCGGCGAAGACCGGCATCGCCGAAGAGCGCACCTTCAAGACTCTCTGCTGCCGCGGCGACAAGATGGGCGTGATAATGGTCTGCGTCCCCGCGGGGCGCGAACTTGATTTTAAGGCGCTTGCGGCGGCTTCCGGCAACAAGAGCGCCGAACTCGTACACCTCAAAGAGGTGCAGGGGCTGACCGGTTACGTGCGCGGCGGCTGTTCGCCGCTAGGAGCGAAGAAAAAATATCCCGTCATCATCGACGAATCCGCGCTTACCTTCGACTTTATAACCGTCAACGCCGGTCACCGCGGGCTGCTCTTCAAACTCGCGCCCGCCGACCTCGTGCGCGCCACGGAGGCTAAGAGCGCTCCGGTCGTCAGGTAGCCGCCTTGGATACCGCGACCAAAAGGCCGCCAAAATGGCTGATCATCTTCGCCTATCTGATGGTCTACATCATCTGGGGCTCCACCTACCTCGCAATCCGCTTTTCAGTGGAGACGATCCCGCCGCTGCTCTCGGGCGGCATACGGTTTCTCGCCGCGAGGGCGATCCTGCTCGCCGTGAGGCTCTTTCAGACACGTGAGCTGCCGACGGCGCGCGGCTGGAAGCTCGCCTTCTGCGCCTCCCTGCTGCCCTTCGCCGTTACCTACGGGCTGATCACCACCGCGGAACTCGTCGTCCCCTCCTCGATAGCGGGGATCATCATGGCCGCCGAGCCGCTGTGGTTCTGCCTCATCGGGTGGCTCTTCTTCAACGGCAGAAAACCTCTGCCGCACCACTACGCCGGACTTGTGCTGGGCTTCGTGGGGATATGCGTGCTCGTCGCGGGAGACCCTAACGTCGAGCTCTCTTTTGAATCAAAATATACTATCTGGATGCTGCTTTTGCTGCTCTCCACCCTCACCTGGGTGGTGGGCGCCTTCATCTCCGCCAATCCGCACATCCACCGCGACACTTTGACCGCCTCCGGCATGCAGATGTTCTGCGGTGGCGCGGTGATGATGGCCTCGCAGTACGCCTTCTCCCTCTACACGGGGAGCTATCCGCAGTTCCACGCCTTCTCGATGCGCTCCGCCCTGGCATTGTGCTTTCTGGTTTTCTTAGGCTCGCTCGTCGCCTACACATCGTTTCTCTGGCTGATGCGTGTCGAACCGGCGAACCGCGTCGCGACGCACGCCTTCGTCAACCCGGTGGTGGCGGTGCTGCTCGGCTGGCTGATCGGCGGCGAGGCTCTGCACATGAATACGATCATCGCCCTGCCCCTCGTCATCGCCTCCGTGATCCTGCTGGTACGTGAGAAACCACAAAAAAGCTCCTGAAAAAACTCACCTCCCGCCGCCCCCGGCAGCGGCCAGACCAGATCACCCCTGCCAATACAGAAGAACAAAACAGCGGTTTAGCTTCTGCCCTTGTAGCCTCCCTCTTTGAGGCGGCCAGGGAGCCGAAATCTTTGATTTCGTGCGATTCGGCTGGTAGTTAC
>NZ_JAJBUX010000093.1 GCF_020860125.1 Cloacibacillus sp.
AGCTTTGGTGGTCTCGGTTACTTCTGCAAACTTGCGATTACTTTTGCTATTCACCTTTTTTGGCGGTATGGCGGAGCTCCCAAAAAACTGAATATGCCCGCCGGCCCGCCTCCGGCAAAGCGTCGGCGGTCTTCGGGCAATAAAAAATCCGCATGCGGTAATAACATGATACGGAAATTCTCTTAGAGGAAAAAGAGCCTCGCTACGATCACCAGCGTGATCACGATGTTCACACGGATGGAGTATATCTCCTCTTCGCGCGCCCTTTTGGCGTCAAAGGGCTTTTCATTGCGCGAGGCGGCGGGAAATCCCCTTCTCGGCCACGGAAGGAGCGCCGGGACGGTCTTTTTATAGGCGATATATTCGGAGCCGAATTTATCCTCAAGAAATTCCTCCTCCGCCGGTATCACTACCAGAGAATAAAGCAGCAGAAATGCGACGACAAAGGCTCCGACCCAGCCCCAGCTTACCATGAGAGACCATCCGAGCCCCATTACGGCGTTTCCTGCATAGAGGGGGTTTCTGACCCAGCTGTAAGGCCCCCAGGTGATCAAGACGGGAGCGCCTATCACCTCCGTACGGTATTTTGGGATAAAACCTGCCGCCCAGAAACGCAGCATCTGCCCAGCGATCACAAGCAGCAGTCCGACGGTGAACCGTACGGCGTTAAACTCTCCCGAAAATATCAGTATCCCGGCGGCGAAGAGTCCCCAGAAAAGTCCCCTTCCTTTAAATGCAAGCGAGCTTATCTTTTTATTTATCTTCATCTTCCGACTCCTCTGTATTTTCTATCGCCTCATGTTCCGCGATTAGGACTTTATTTGCCCCGCACCAGCCCAGCATCCGTACCACGATAAAGGTCCCAAGCGCGACGCCGGTATATTCAGAGAGCAGACGCCAGGTGACGACCATGACACCGGCCACGCTCCAGGGGACAAAGAGCCCGAATACCGCGACGGCTCCGCCCTCGGCCGCCCCGCTCGCGCCGGGCGTCGGCACAAAATAGAGCATGAAGAGCAGCAGGGATTCCGCGAGCAGGCATTGGATGTAATTTACATTGAAACCGGCCGCCTTGATGAGGCAGGGCATAATGGACATATATACGATCAAATGCACTACGGCGAGGATGATGGAGAGCATAAGCCACCACTTACCGGTGGAGGTAAAGAGCTTGATGTTCGTGTTATAGGCGTCGATCTCCCGGCTCACCCAGCGCACCGCGTGAAGCAGGTATTTGGATTTCAGGATACCGACACGCTTGATCCAGACAAGGATGGCGTTGACCCAATGCTTTATCCACTGGGGACGGATCACACTGACTACGAGCAGGAAAGCGCAGAAGGCGATGAAGATCACGACGTAGCAGACATACCAGCGCATGTATACATATTTCCGAAGCATTTCCGGGTCGGCCAGAAGGGAAAAGGGAACCACCAGGGCGAGCAGGAAGAGTATCTGCAGGGTGCGTACCAGCGTTATCGCCACTGATTTCCCGACGGAAACGCCGTCTTTATAGAGCAGGTATATCTGAAACGGGCCGCCGCCGCTCTGCATCGGCGTGATGGCGCAGCCGAAGTAGTTTATCCAGACCACGGAAATCGTGGACATAAAGGAAAGTTTTTCACCAGCGGCACGCGCGAGGGTCATAAATTTACAGGCGTCAAACGTCCAGCCAAGGACGACAAGCCCCGCGGCACAGAGCAAAAGCTTCGGGTCCGCGTTTTTAAGCATTGCGAATGTCGAGGCGTCTATACTCCAGAACAATACTCCCGTTATTGACAATATGACTATTATTACAAATATTGAGAAACTTTTTTGGACGGTCAAAATCTGCCCTCCCCGGTAAACAACAGCATCTATACTACCATATGCGAACTATTTTAACATAGGCTGCACCGCGGGAAGCGAGAAAAATTCTTCCGCTATCTGCGGCAGCCCCTCCCTCCAGGCAAGCGCGGCCGCCTTGGTACGGTCTGTCAGGTCAAGTTTTTTCAGCATGTGGCTGACGTGATTCTTCACGGTCTTCTCCGAAAGTATCATCCTCTGGGCGATCTCTCTGTTCGTCAGGCCGTGGGAGAGCCAGTAAAGCACCTCGCGCTCACGCGGCGTTATCTCGCCCAGCGGGTCGCCGTAAAATTCGTCATCATCCTGCGGCAGGGCCGCGGAGAGAATATCTTTGCTTATATAGCGTTCGCCGCGCGCCACGGCGCGAAGCGCCTCCATGAACTCCGCAAGATCGGTACCCTCCGGCATGATACCCACGCTGGAACTCTCGCTCGCAAGGGAGAATAGTTCGGCGGTGGTATCCTTCACGATAAAGAGGATGTGCATGTCCTTCAGACGGCGTTTCACCTCGCGCAGTATCTGTACGACTCCAGGATCAGGACGCAGCTGATGGATGACCATCACGTCCGGTTTGGCGGCGAGTATGCTGCGAATGGCGTCGGCATCGGTCTCGTCTCTCGTCTCTATCTCGAAATCGGCTTCCTGTCCAAGCACAAAGCGAAGCGCGTCGGTAAAGAGTGAGTTTGTATCAGCGAGAATTATCCTACTTTTTTTCATGCCGCCATCCTTTCCGCTCATTATGAGACAATCTGTGATAGGATTATAAATTATATATATTATACCAGCCTAAAAGGAGGCATTTTCCCTGAAACAGGATTTTGAGGAACTCTATCCCTTATCAAAGAAGTTGTCACGCTTCACAGGAGAAGCCATAAGGGATTATAACATGATACGCCCGGATGACAGCATCTTGATCGGACTTTCAGGGGGAAAAGACAGCCTTTTACTGGCGCTGGCGCTGGCAATATTGAAAAAACGCAGCCCCGTGCGCTTTTCGCTGCGCGCCTGCCTCATAGACCAGTCAAACGGAGCGATGAAGCCGGAGCGGCTAACCGAATATATGGCGGCCCTCGCCATACCGCTGATGATCGTAAAACATCCCACATATCAGATCATGAAAGAGCGCGAAGAGCGTTCTCCCTGCAGCCTCTGCGCGAATATGAGGCGCGGCATCCTCGCGAATCAGGCGAAGGAGCTCGCCTGCGGCGTCATCGCTCTCGGCCACCACAAGGACGACGCGGCGGAGACGGTGCTGATGAACCTCTTTTACGGCGGGCGCTTCAAATGTTTCCATCCGCACCTCTATATGAGCCGCACGCGTATACGCGTCATCCGCCCCCTAGTTTACATTGAAGAACGGCAGATAAGACTGGAGGCGGAACGTCTCTCGCTGCCGGTGATCAGCTCCTGCTGCCCCTACGGCGACAAATCCAAGCGCAAGAGCACGAAGGAGATCGTCGCCGCGCTCGAAAAAGAGGTGCCGGAACTTAAGAGCAATATCGTACACGCGCTGAGGCACCTCAAAGAAAACGAGAGCTGGCCAGCGGGGATGCTTAACGAATAAATCTTCCGCCGCGGCCTTACACCTATCGGTTAGCAGCGGCTCTGTTCCGTTCATACTGAAAGGTTATCCCATTGACACAGGATATATAAGAGTTAAAATAATATTATTATTTTAACTCTTATATGAGATAAAAGGTGTATGCCGATGCCGGAGATAAAAGATGATATCCTAAAGAGACTCGATGATTTGGATGAATTGCTCAGTTTAAACGATACACACAATGATGATCTGCTCATGGCTATTATCGTGGGCGGCGCGGCGATGTTGGTAATGGGATATATAGACAGGGCTACAAAAGACATAGATTTTATTGAAGTATCACGCGAGGCAGAAAAATTTTTGCCGGATTTTGACATCAACACAAACGCGGCAGCATATCTCTCCTCCTTTCCCGACGATTATGAAGAACGGCTTAAACCGCTGCCAGTCGGCGGAAGAAAAATAAGGTATTACGCGGCATCGCTGGAAGATATAGTTATCTCTAAAATCAATTCGTACCGAGATAAAGATATGGAGGATATAAGGAATCAAGGTGTTATAAAGGCTCTTAACTGGGATCTGCTTGATAAACTTGCCGGAGAAAAGATGGCGTATGCGCTTAATGATACTCAGAGAGCGATTTTCAAATCGATGTACGATGCCTATCTTACAGAAAAACACTCTAAATGAAGGGAGGCGGAGGATAATGAGGGAGCCGTCATTCAAATGGTTTCTGAAAAAATATGTAAAGGCGCTTTCGCGCTCCGGAAGTACGGGAGTAAAGACTCTTGTACGCGAAGCCATGTCGGATAACCAGCGGCTGCGCGAGCCGTTATATTTATATGCCCACCTCTCGGGCTGGGTGCCGGCGCTTCTCTCCGCCATCTCGAACGACGAGGCGCTGTATCGTGAGTATTCGCGGATATATGAGTTTTACGGAGACGAGGCAGAAAAACTTATCTCCGACTTGGAGTCGGGGCGCGGTCCCATGAGCAGAGAATATTTTAAGGTTTTTTCGTCATACGCCGCCGAACGCAGCACACGTGAGAGGGAAAATCACATGAAGTCCCTGATAAGGGAACGGGTCTTATCTCTTAAACAGGAAAAAGGCCTCTCCAACTACCGGATATTCAAAGCATTGGGACTCAACCCGGGAAATGTAAATTCGTACCTGAAAAACAACGACGTTAACAAGATCGGGCTGAATACGGCGAGAAAAATATACTCATTCGTCAGTGAATACTGAAAAAGAGCTCCGGCACTGAACGAAATCAGCAGGCTGAGACCGTTGCGCCGGCTTTGCCCTCCGATATCATCCCGTGCCGCTTCTTTTACTAAACTATCTTGCCCTCTTTGATATATTGCCACAGAGCGTCCCTCTCTACGGAGATGAATTCCCCCGCGGCAAGCTCCTTCAAAACGAGATTGCCGATCTTGCGGCGAAAGAGGCGGCGGACGTCGTTGTCGAGCGCCCTAGCCATCAGGCGTATCTCACGCTTGATCCCTTCGCCCAGCACCACCTCGAACCAGCATTGGAGCGGCGTGCGTGCCAGACGGCGCACAGATATCGGTTTAAGGAAATGTTCCTCGGCCTGCACTCCCCTGCTCCAGCGGATGAGACGTTCCTCATCCAACGGTTTGCGCAGCTCGACCTCGTAGGTCTTTGTAAAGCCGTTACGCGGGTGGATCAGCTCCTGTGAGAATATACCGTCGTTTGTAAGGATGATGAGTCCCTCGCTGTCACGGTCGAGCCGTCCTACGGGAAAGAGCCGGAAGCGGTCCAGCTCCGGCGGCAGGATGTCGATCACGGTGCGCTCACGCGAGTCTTCGACAGCGCAGAGCACTCCTTTGGGCTTATGAAAGATAAGATATCGCTGCTCCACAGGCGCGACAGCCGCGCCATCGAGCTCCACGCGGTCCCCGGGGGCTACCTGCCGCCCCGGCTCGTTTACGGTGACGCCGTTTATCTTTACCCGTCCCGCGGTTATATATTCTTCAACCTTACGGCGCGCCCCCGCGCCGCACATCGCCAGATATCTGTTTAAGCGTACGCTTTCGTCACTCATCACTCTGCTCCATCTCTCCCTCTTCCGCCGGAGTCTCCCCTATGGCGGGAAGTTCCTCGTCGTCTTCGTAGTCCTCGCGCAGCTCCTCAAGCGTCGGCAGAGTGCTGATGCTCGAAAGGCCGAATATTTCTAGGAATTTATTGGTTGTGCGGTATCGCCGCAGGGATTTTCTCTTGTTCTCGCGGCGCAGCCTGTCGATGAGGCCGTTTTTCAGCAGCGTCTCGACGACGCGGTCGCAGCGCACGGAACGTATCTCCTCAATCTCCGCCATCGTGATAGGCTGATTGTAGGCGATCACCGAAAGGGTCTCGAGCGCCGCGCGGGAGAGCCGGATACGCTGCATTGAGAGGTAGGCCGAGAAGCTCTCCACCGTGTCGGCGAGGTCGGGGGCGGTCGCCATCTGCCAGCCTCCAGCGAGGTTCAGCAGCGTCAGCCCCCGGCCCTTCGCGTAACTGTTCTTTATCGCGGCGACGGCGCGCTCCACACGCTCCAAAGAGACGCCCAGGTGATCGGCCATCGTCGCCGCCGAGACGGGCTGGGGCGAGACGAAGAGCAGCGCCTCTATCTGCCGTTCAAGAAACCCCATATTTTCGTTTTCTTCAGTCAGCGGCAATCTCAACACCTCCAAGTGTCTCAGTCTGGATTATATGCACCATACCGAGACGCGACATCTCCAGCAGCGCCAGCAGGGTGACGATCAGCGTTTTAGGGTTGCGGTCGGCGAGCAGCTCCCGCAGAGACAGCCTGCGCCCGCGCACGATCCGCAGCAGCTCGTCCATGCGCTCCTCTATCTGCCGCTCCTCGGGGACCGCGTCTGGTATCTCATCCCAAAGCATTGTATCTTCGTCGTACTCGGCGGCGCGTGTCCGCTCCTCGTAGAGGGCCAGTATCTCCCACCATTTCGAGGCGAGCGTCTCAAGGTCGCCGATATCGTAATAGTAGTTATCCTCTTCGTCCGTCACGCGCAGGAAACAGCGCTCGCGCCGCTCCTTCGCGGCGGCCAGCCAGCGCGCCGCGGCGCGGAATGGCCGGTATCTGCGGATGATCGCCTCCAGCTCCTCCTCCGTCTCGATATAATCACCGAGGAGGGAGTCGTCTGGCTCTTCCGGTTCCTGCCCGGGAAATAGCGAGTGTACCTTACGCAGCAGCAGGCGGCTCGCAAAGGAGAAAAATTCCGCCATTTCGTTGAGGGTGGCCCCTTTAGCCTGCACAAGAAAGTTTATATACTGTGTGACCAGCTCCGTTAGATTGAGCTTCAGCGCGTCCATCTCGCGCGACTCCACAAGATGGCAGAGCAGATCCAACGGACCGGAAAAGCTGCCCAGACGGACCTCAAATCCCGCCGCTTTGTTTTCTCCGTTATTTTCTAAAGTCTTTTCCTCTTCCACCGGATTTCCTTAATGTATGAGGTTCATCGCCGAGTAGACGTCTTCCATCGTACCCTCGGCAACCCTGCGCGCGCGCGCCGCCCCCGCC
The DNA here is from genome assembly GCF_020860125.1 of Cloacibacillus sp. Taxonomy (NCBI): domain Bacteria; kingdom Thermotogati; phylum Synergistota; class Synergistia; order Synergistales; family Synergistaceae; genus Cloacibacillus; species Cloacibacillus sp. The sequence continues at coordinate 6,931 of NZ_JAJBUX010000093.1, forward strand.
TCAAGTATCTGTTTGAGGTCGTCGGGGCGCTTCGCGAGCTCAGCGCGGCGCTTCTGGATGGGGTCCATCATCTCCGCGAGATGCACCATCAGCTTCTTTTTGCAGTCGACGCAGCCGATGCCGGCGCTCAGGCAGCCCTCGTGGAGCTCCGCGAGCTCCTGCGCGTCCCTGTTGAAGAACTTATGCACGTCCCAGATGGGGCATTTTTCCGGCGTCCCTTTGTCGGTCCGGCATTCGCGCGCCGGGTCGGTCGTCATCGTGCGCACCTTGCCCCAGATCGTCTCCATATCCTCGGCGATCTGCAGTGAATTACCATAGGACTTGCTCATCTTGCGGCCGTCGGTGCCGGGCATCTTCGCGGCGGGGGTCAGCAGCGTCTCCGGCTCGGGGAAGACCTCGCCGTAGAAGCTGTTGAAGCGGCGCGCGACCTCGCGCGTCAATTCAAGATGAGCGCTCTGATCCTCGCCCACCGGCACACCCCACGACTTGTAGAGCAGGATGTCCCCCGCCATCAGCACTGGATAGCCCAGGAAGGCGTAGGTCGAAAGATCTTTGTTCTGAAGGTTGAGGATCTGTTCCTTATATGTCGGGCAGCGCTGAAGCCATCCAAGCGGCGTGATCATCGAAAGCGCGAGGTGGATCTCCGCGTGCTGCTTGACGTGCGACTGGATGAAGATCGAAGACTTTTCAGGGTCGACGCCGACCGCGAGCCAATCGAGCAGGATCTCATAGCAATTTTCCTTTACCTTGCTGGGATCGGCATAATCGGACATCATCGCGTGCCAGTCGACAATGCCCCAGAAGCAGTTATATTCGTTCTGCAGCTTTACCCAGTTGATGAGCGCCCCCGCCATATGGCCGTAATGGAGCCGCCCGGTTGGCCTCATGCCGCTGAAGATCCTCTTTCTGTCATCCATCTCACAAAACATCCTTTCTATTTACATACGTTACATACAACTTCCGGCCGTTGCCGGATTATTTCCCGCTATACGCGCCCGTGGGTAAAGGGGGCGTTCTTCTCCTCTATCAACCGGACGGGAAGTCCCGTCTCGCATTCGATGACGGTCCGCAGCGCCGGCAAAGAGGCCCGTTCCATCTCGCCGTGGTCGGTACTCACGAGAGAGAGCCCAGCGTCGAGCGCCTCCTGGCGGTGGTGGTAGGCGATATCGGAGGTGATGAAGCAGTCCGCTCCCAGTGAGAGCGCCGCGGGCCAGAATTCCTGACAGGCGCCGCCGCCAAGCGCGATCCTTCTCAGCAGCCGTTCCCCGTCGCCGTAAACGGTAAAATTGGCGAGATGCCACCGTTCACTCAATATATCGGAAAGTTCGCCGAGCCTTATGGGAGAGGCAGGATCTCCAACTGCTCCCATTCCCCAAGCTCCCGACTCCGATGGTGACAGCGGCGCGATATTCTTGAGCCCCAGCAGCGAGGCGAGAGCAAAATTCACGCCCTCGGGTGACGAGTCCCAGTTGGTATGCGCCGCGTATATCGCGACACCGCCGCGAATCGCGGAGAATACCGTCCGTCCGACGTAGCTGTCGTTCACCACCGATTTCAGCGGGTGAAATATAAGCGGATGGTGCGTCACGAGCAGGCCGCAGCCCAGCGCGGAGGCGGCGGAGACCGTATCCGCGGTCGCGTCAAGCGAGAGGGCGATACCGGTCATCTCCGCGCCGGGGTCGCCCACGGCAAGGCCCGGATTATCCCACGGTTCCGCCCAGCTCTTCGGTATTCTTTTTTCTATTCTGGTTATTATCTCAGAAAGTTTCATTTCAGCACCCCGTTTCGTTACATCGAATAATTGTATAACAGCCGAGGGGTAACGTCAAAGCAAAATGCACCGGGCAGGGCCGACGTATCAAAGAGAGTTGGACGCGCGTATAAACGCCGATTTCCTGCTGGCGGGAAAGAGAGATAAATTGTGATTTAGCTTCCGTCCTTATAGCCTCCCTGGCCGCCTCTGAGAGGGAGCCAAAAACCTTTGATAAACTGCTATTTACATCCCACGAAGAAAACCGCTGTTTATCTTCTCTGTCCATTATTGTACGTTTGACCCCATGCCGGTATCCGCCAAACCTCTCACCGTTCTTTGTCAGCAATGTTCTTTTTTAAAGTAAAAGTTCGGAGAAAAAAACTCCTCTCCGAACTCTCTGTTTGCTATGACTGAATTCTGCGGCGTGTAATTTTAAGCCAACTTCTCCGCGATCTGCACCGCGTTGAGCGCCGCGCCCTTTCTCAGGTTGTCTCCGACGACCCACATCGCGAGCGCGTTGTCGAGGCCGGTGTCGCGTCTGATGCGGCCGACGCAGACGTCGTCTTTGCCCGCCGTATCGACTAGCAGCGGGTATTCAGCATTTTTCGGATCGTCGCGCACGACGACGCCGGGGGCTCTGCTCAGTATATCGCGCGCCTCGGCGGGGCTGAGAGGACGCTCAAACTGCGCCGTTACGCTTTCGCCGTGGCAGCGGAAGATGGGAACGCGCACAGTGATGCCGCTGACGCGCAGATCGGGGATGTGCATGATCTTGCGCGATTCGTTGACCATCTTCCACTCCTCCTCGGAGATGCCTTCGTCGTCGAACGCCCCGATATGCGGCAGGAGGTTGAAGGCGATGCTGTGCGGATAGACGTCGTCCTTATATTCCTCGCCTTTGATCGCCGCCTTCGCGCCGTCGCGCAGCGACTCGATCGCCGCTTTGCCGGTACCGGCGACCGACTGATAGGTGCTGATGTTGATGTATTTAAGCCCCGCCGCCTGGTGGAGCGGATAGAGGACGACGACCGCCTGTATCGTCGAACAGTTAGGGTTAGCGATGATCCCCTTGTTCTTCGCCATTGAGACGTCGGCGGCGTTTATCTCGGGAACGATGAGCGGCACTTCGGGGTCCATGCGCCAGGCGGAGCTGTTGTCAATGACGACCGCGCCGCTCGCCGCGGCGACGGGGGCCCACTGCTTGGAGGTCTTGCCTCCCGCCGAAAAGAGCGCGATGTCTACGCCCTTGAACGAATCTTCGCCGACCGCCTGCACCGTTATCTCCTCACCGTTGAAGACGACCTTTTTGCCAGCAGAGCGCGGCGAGGCGAGCGGGACAAGCTCGGAGACGGGGAATTTACGCTGTTCCAGCGTGTAGAGCATTTCGCGCCCGACGAGCCCCGTCGCGCCGAGCACCGCCACTCTCTTGCCGCTCATTAGAAGGCCACCTCGTCGATGAAGTGGTCGTGCAGTTCGCGTACCGCGTCGTCCGCGCGTGAACTGCCGACGACGCAGGTGATGGCCAACGCCGTGGAGGCGATCATCTCAATATTTATTCCCGCCTCGGCGAGGATGTTAAACATCTTCGAGGGAATCTCGGGGTGGTTCGCAATGCCCGCGCCGACGATGGAGACACGCGCGATCTCCGTATCAAAGGAGACGCCCTGCGCGTCTATCTCGCGGCAGAGTTCGCGGCAGACCTGGCTCGCAACCTCGAGGCTCGTCTTTTTGACGAGGAAGCCGATATCGTTGACGCCGCCGCGCATGTAGTTCTGGATGATCATCTCCGCGCCAACACCCTTTTCCGCGAGGTTCGCGAAGAGACGCGCCGCGATGCCGGGGATGTCGGGCACCCCGAGAAGCACCACCTTCGCTACCTTCATATCCTGTATGACTACCTTTATAATAAGTCCCTCTGTTACCGGATTGCTCATTACCCATGTACCCTCCTCTTCCACAAAGCTTGAACCGACATAAAGCGGTATTTCATAGCGCGCCGCCATCTCGACGCTGCGTGCCTGGAGCACCTTCGCACCCTGCACCGCCATCTCCATGCACTCGTCAAAGCCCAGCTGCGACAGCTTCTTGGGATTCTTCACGATGCGGGGATCGCCAGTCATGATCCCGGTGACGTCCTTGAGCAGCTGGCAGGAGTCCGCGCCGAGCGAAGCCGCGAGCGCGACCGCCGAAAGGTCGGAGCCTCCGCGCCCGAGCGTGATGACGTCGCCGTTGTCGGTGATCGCCTGAAAGCCGGTGATGACGGCGACGGAGCCCTCGTTGATCGTCTTTTCGATGGCGTCGGGCTCTATACGGTAGATACGCCCCTCCATCGGGAAGCCCTTAGCCCTGATGCCGGCCTGGAGGGCGGTAAACGACTGCGCGGGGATTCCGTACTGTTTCAGCGCGAGCGCCAGCAGCGCCACGCTCTGCTGTTCGCCGGTGGCGAGCAGCTGGTCCATCTCGCGGCCGTCTTTTTCCGTCGCGACGTCGCTCGCGAGCGCCAACAGCTCATCAGTCATGTTTCCCATCGCCGAGACGACGACGGCGACGCGGAAACCCTTATCGCGGATCTTTTTTACGATCTGCGCGACATGCCTCATCCTCTCGGAATCGGCGACCGACGAACCGCCGAATTTAAGCACTGTGAGCGGTAATTTTTCCCATTCCATTATCTGCACCCCCCGGCTTTGTCCGCGGTACCCGGTTCACATGAGCAAACGTCGGTATTTCCTTTAGGGGACAAACCTGCGGCGGCTGCCAGAGCCTCCGCAAGCTCCATGCTGACGTCGACGCGCGCGCCCTGGGCGCTTCCGTCAAGGACGAAGAACTGCGAACGCACGCCGTATTCGGTGAAGGTGCGGCACATCGCCTCCGCGACGCGCTGGGTCGTTCCCTTGACGAGCGCGATGACGCTGGGGCCGGAACCGCTGATCGCAACGCTGAGGCATTCGGGCAGCGCCTCGACGCGCGAGAAGATAACCTCGCCGCCCGAGAAAAGTTTACTGCGGTAGGGCTGATGGAGCTTGTCGTCCATCCCCCATTTAAGATAGTCCCACTTGCCGGTGGCCCAGGCCGCCGTGAGCAGCGCCGCGCGCCCGACGTTGAAGACCGCGTCTCCGAAGGGGACCTCTTTGGGCAGCGCCTTGCGCGCATCCGAGGTTTTGACGCGTTCGTCGGGAACTGCGACGACGCATAACACCTCCGGCGGCAGCGCCGGCAGGTTGACGTAGCGCAGATCCTGTCCGTCCCAGCAGCTCACGACCATGCCGCCAAGATAGCAGGGGGCGACGTTGTCGGGATGGCCCTCGACGACGGTCATCGCGCGCAGCAGCTCGTCCTCGTCGGCCTCGTAGCCGGTGAGGTATTTGGCGATGAGCACGCCCGCGACGACGGCGCCCGCCGAACTTCCTAAGCCGCGGCAGAGCGGGATGATGTTGTGACACCAGAGCGAGAAGCCCGGCCCCTTCACCTTCCAGCGTTCGCATGTATCCTCATAGGCTTTGACGACGAGGTTCGCCTTCGGCGAAGACAGCTCACGGCTGCCCTCGCCATGCGCCTCGACCTCGTATTCACCCGCGGGGCGCAGCTCTATGACCTTAAATATATTGTAGAGGGAGACCGCCATCCCGATCGCGTCGAAGCCGGAACCGAGGTTCGCGCTGGTGGCGGGCACCCGTAATGTTATGAGAGGGTTCACCTCTTCATCACCTCCAGAAGTTCTTCAAGGCTGTCGCCTATCTCTATCGGACGTCCAACCTGCGACATCGCGGTGTCTGGATCTTTGAGGCCGTTGCCGGTGAGAATCATCACCACGGTGATGCCCTGCGGCAGCCGCCCCTCCTTCTTGAGCTTCACAAGCCCCGCGAGCGGGGCGCAGGAGGCCGGCTCGGCGAATACGCCCCCCTTTGAAGAGAGCAGCAACTGGGCGGCAAGTATCTCTTCGTCGGTAACGGAGTTGAATTCGCCCGCCGACTGCGTGACAGCCTCCTTCGCGAGGTGGGCGCTGACGGGGTTGCCGATACGGATCGCCGTCGCCACCGTCTCGGGATTCGGGCAGGGTTCGCCCGTCACGAGCGGCGCCGCCCCCGCCGCCTGGAAGCCCATCATGCGCGGCAGTTTATCTATCTTTCCCAATTCCTGATACTGTCGGTAACCGGCCCAGTAGGCGCTGATATTTCCCGCGTTGCCGACGGGGATCGCGTGCCAGTCGGGGGCCCTGCCGAGCGATTCGCAGATCTCCCAGGCTCCGCTTCGCTGACCCCAGAGACGATAGGGGTTCACAGAGTTGACGATCGCGTAGCCCTCCTTTTCGGCGGCCTCGCGCGCCATCTCCAGCGCGTGGTCAAAGTTGCCGTTGACGGCGATAACCGTGGCCCCGTACATTAGGGCCTGCGCGAGCTTTCCGAGCGCGACCTTTCCCGCCGGAAGCAGGACGAAGCATGGCACGTTCGCGGCGGCGGCATAGGCCGCGGCGGAGGCGGAGGTGTTTCCCGTGGAGGCGCATACAAGGGCCTTCGCGCCGCCCTCAAGGGCCTTCGCAACGGCCATGACCATACCTCGGTCTTTGAATGAACCGGAGGGGTTGCAGCCCTCAAGTTTTGCCCAAAGCTCTATACCAAGCAGTTTGCTGATATTGTCAAGACGAACAAGCGGCGTCGAACCTTCGCCCAGCGTCAGCTTCGGCGTCTTTTCAGTCACCGGCAGCAGCTCCGAATATCTTTCAATTACTCCCATGATGTTTCCTCCTTTTATGCACTTCGCGCAAGTATAAAAATTGCCGCCTCCGTACCGGCAGTACAGGAGGCGGCATAATAAACGGCGTCGCGGTTCCACTCCATTCGGCCGCGCAAGGACGGCCCTCGTCTGCGCTGTACAGGGCGCACCCTGACGCCTTATCGGCACTGACACCACTTCGGCATCCGCTCAGGGGTGGTCTTCGAATCCATACCGGCAAAGATCTTTCAGCAATTCGATCTTCTCTCTGTGGAGGTGATGAACTTTACTATCCCCATCATCGCATCGTGATTATTAAGTTCGTTGGTGGAATTTATACTACTCATTAAGCAAATTGTCAAGCATATTTTTATGTTTGATATTTTTCCCGCTTTCTGTTAGAATTTACAAGAATTTAGAGACACTTCTTATTTAGGTGGGATATCAATGGCTAAAGCGGCAGACGATAAAGTGGTAATGACTCGGGACGGCTATGAAAAGCTGAAAGCGGAACTCGTTTCCCTCCGCGGTGACGGACGTGCGGAGATAGCCGCAAAACTCGAAGAGGCGCGCACTTTCGGCGATCTCAGCGAAAACGCGGAATACCACGCGGCAAAGGAAGAGCAGGAAAAGCTTGAGAACCGCGTGCTCCAGCTGGAGTACCAGCTCAGCAAGGCGCAGATAGTGGAGACCGCGGATATCGACACCAGCATCGTCAGCCTAGGCACTACGGTGACGCTCGCGGACCTCGATCTCAAAAAGACCTTCGTATATACGCTAGTGGGCACAGAAGAGGCGGACATTAAGGATAACCGCATCTCCGCGGCAAGCCCCGTCGGCAAGGCCGTGATGGGCAAACGCGCCGACGATGAGGTGATGGTTAGGACCCCCCGCGGCATCCGCCATCTCAAGGTCGTCAAGATTCAGCTGAAGTAGCGTTCCGAAAGAGAAAGACCAAGAGCCTGCGCGATAATTTCACGCAGGCTCTTTTCTCGTTTCAGGAATATTTTCTGATTCTCCTTATCCCCGGTCGATAGCGAATGAAAATCGGCTCACTTCGTCAAGAAACTCGCCGAAAGACAGGCCGTAGGCCTTCGCCGACTTCGGCACAAGGCTCGTCGCGGTCATTCCAGGCGCGGTATTGACCTCAAGAACGTAGAGGTCACCCTCCGGCGTGACGCGGAAATCAACACGGCTGTACGAACGGCAGCCAAGCGACCTGTGCGCTATCACGGCGAGGGCCGCCAACCTGTCGTTGGTCTCCGCCGAAAGGTCGGAGGGGCAGATATACTCCGTACAACCGGAAGTATATTTATTTTTGTAGTCATAGAAGCCGCTCCTCGGTTTGATGTGTATCGCAGGCAGCGCGAATATCCCTCCGCCGAGACTCTCCATCACCGGCACCGTAGCCTCTTCACCCTCGATGAACTCCTCGACGAGCGCCTTCGGCTCCGACTGCCAGGCAAGTTCCAGCGCCGCGCCGTATCCGGCGATATCGGAGAGGATGGTTACGCCGACGGTGCTTCCGCCGCCGTTCGGCTTCACGATTATCTTACCGTATCTGCGAAGATATTCCTCCGCCTGTCCGCGCCCCTCTTCCCCGCGCGTGGCGATGAAGCCGCTGGGTACCTGCAGGCCGGCGTTGGCAAAGATGAGCTTCGCGGCCGTCTTGTCCATCGAGAGCATACATGCCTCCGGACCGGAACCGGTATATGGGATGCCGAAGGCCTCCAGGACCGCCTGTATCCTTCCGTCCTCGCCCCAGCCGCCGTGGAGGGCGATAAAGACGCCGTCAGCCTTATAGCCGGGCCAGTTTTTGACAAATTCGCTTATGGAGGTGATATCGCAGAGTTCGGCCTCGTAACCGAAATCCGCAAGCGCTTTGGCGACAGCCGCCCCCGAGTTCAGCGAAACCTCGCGCTCCGGGCTCACGCCGCCGCACAATACGACTGCTTTCATGATCGTTGCTGCTTCCTCTCACTGTAAATTTTAAAAATCTTCCTTTACGCTCTCGTTGCTGTCCGAACCAAACTCAAGCTTATATTCCGGATAGGCGTTGATATAGAAGGTTAGGCCAAACTCTGTCTTATTTTTCTCATCTGATTTATTGTCGCGGTACCATATCTGCCACGTTATACAGTGCTTATCGTAGGTGAGGGTGTAACGAACAGACGATATCTTGTCGGCCTGCAGGTCATAGTTGCCGCTGACGGCAAAATTCCACTTTTCCCACGAGGCGCCCAGCGGCAGAGGAAAGGAAATGCTCTGGCTGAATGACTCGCTGTCAGAATAATTGTCCCACAGCATCGGGCTTCCTCCGTCCGCCCAGCGGCGGTAGTAGGTGCTCGCGAGGCTGAAGTCGCCGATCTTATAGCTGAAACCGAACCAGGCGTTGGTGACATCCTGCGTCCTGTCCTTATCATAATAGTCGTAGCGCGTATATCTCGCGCCGTAGAAAGGTTTGAATATCCACAGGGACCACTTCGGCTGCCCCTGGTATTCCGCTCCGTAGGCAAGGCGATCCGTCCACTCGCCGTCTTTGGAGAAGTTGTCGCTGTATTTTCCCAAAATGCCGAAGATACGGAACTGCCCGCCGGAGACCCCGTCTTTGAACCAGGGGGTATGCAGATAAAATTCAGGCTTGCGCCAGACGTCGTAGTCGACTGAGACGTCCGGTTCTATCTCGTTACCGACAAGGTCGCGCTCGGCCCACCAAAGTCTCGCTAGCCAGCCGTTTTTCTCATACAGCAGCCCCCACGCCGGACGCCAGAGGGTATCGTCCGTATCTTCATTGTAAAGATGCTTCGCTGAGGCAAAGAGGGACAACGAGTCCATTATCTCATAGTTGTAATTGAATCTTGCCTCCCAGATACCCTTGCTCCAGTAGAGGCCGGCGACGTCAAGCTCTCCTATGTCCCCCATATCGATGGGACCTTTTATACCGAAGCCCATACCCTTATTAGAACTGTAGCGGATTATCGGCATCAGGGCGTCGCGGTTTCTCTTGCTGTTTGCGATATAGTCGAAGGGATAGGCCATGATCAGCGTCTTGCCGATATAAAATTTCGGCTTTTTGATGACCGTGCGCTTACCAGGATAGACGACCACCTTTTTAGAGACAAGACGATAGTGCGGATTTGTGAAATCGCAGGTGGTCGATGTCACGCCGAGCCATTCGGCGACGTCCTCGGATTCGCTCTGCTTCTTCTTTTTTCTCGGCGCACGCACAATGCCAAGCTTGACGGCATCCTCTATCGGCATAAGCCGCACGGTACCGCCCTGCATGTACATCGCCTCGGACTTGCCCGAAACCTGAGTCAGCACGCCGCGGCGCGTCTCCATATTGTATTTTAGATGTTTGCCGGTAAACCTATCGCCGCCGGACATGATTACGACGTTCTCACGGTGGTCGGAGTAGGCGTCCACTATATTTGTATCGGCGTCGTATTCGGCGTAGGGGGCGAAGAGGCGCACCTCTTTGTTTCTTACCTTAACGTTGCCCTCCGCCGTCGCGAGGCCGGTCTTTTCACTGTAGCTGATCTCATCCGCGTCAAGGAATACCTCGTTGGGCGGCTGTTTCGGCGTATCGTCCGCGCCCTCGGACGGTATGTACATCGGGGCCGGTTCGCCCTTGTCGTCGGCAAATGAGGGCGCCGCCTGCGTAAAAAAAATTGCCGCGCAGAAAAGGGCGACAAATAATCCCCTTCCGCCCCTCGTCAGCGATCGCTCCATGTTATAGTCCCTCCGTCTGTAAGCCGGCACTCGCCGCTTTTTGTATCATAGTATCCCTTTTTGCCGTCTATCACCATGCGTCCGTCTGTGAGCCTCACTCCGTCGTCGAAGTGCCACTTTTCGGCCGACGCCTCATATTTGACATTGCCCGACTTGAGGTTATATTCCTTGGCTGCCTCTTTCATCACGCCGTCGGCGCTGGTAAGCGATAGATCGTTGTTTTCGCGGGTAAAGGTCCCGTTGTCGGCGTAAATGTGCGTCACCTTGCCGGTTGGGTCCGTGATCGTCACGTCCATGGAGCTTCCGTAGACGATACCGTCTTTGTGTTCAACGCGCGGCGAGACCAGTTTCCATTTTTTTCCGCTGATCATCCGCTCAATTTCTATATTCTCCACCACCAGATCGGGGATCGGTATCTTGTTCATGGCGCTGAGATGGAGGTCGCGCCAAAGATAAAATGCCCCGACGGCGATCATGAGGATCACCGTCAGGACGGTAAATTTCTTGCGGGATATTTTTCCTTTTAGCACAATCTAACCCTTCTCTAGTTAAGAGGCGCGGACTGAGTCCCCTGCGGTGCGGAATCCTCCGTCTGCGTGATCGGCGTTATCTGCTGCGGTATCTTATATCCGGAAACCATAACGTTATCTACGGTCTGAACGTAGAAGAGGGTACCCTCTTTCAGCTGCTTGTCGTTGCCGCGGATGAGAAATCCTCCGGCAAGGCCGACCGGTCCCAGCAGCAGCGCGCCGCCGAAGCTCGCGCCCGCGGCTCCGATGATGCCGCTGTCTACATCCATCGCCTTTTTAGCGGCTTCGCCGAGATTGACCGGAACCACGGAGGGACCTAGCACCTCTACGCTGTCTATCCGCATCTCTATCTCGGAGGAACGGCCGAAGCTGCGCGGCGGTTTGACCTTTGTAATATGGCCGAATACGCGGCTGCCCTTTGGCGCGACAAGTACGTCTCCAACGACGATCTGCTCGTTGAGACCGAGGATGATGATGTCATTGACCTTGACGTTCCGTACAGTAAGTGTGTCAAGCAGCGTGCCCTTGACGATGGTCTCCTTCGGCAGTTCAAACTGCACGGCGGCAATACCGTCTGGAAGCAGTCTGGTCAGAAGACGTTCCACGCGTGAAACGAGCGGACCGGCCTGGATCGCCCCCTCAAGTACGCCCTCCATCGAGTCGACGCGCTTGGACAGCGACCAGGTGGGATGTATCTGCTGTTCTATGCCCCATTCGGCGACGGAGAGCTTAAACAGCAGCGAGGGCTGGGTACCGGTCCCCTTCTCGAGGAAATCTATCAGCGCCGTCTGGCGTTCGGTCAGGCTTCCGGGAAGCTCCCTGCCAAAGACAGTTTTCTCTACGTCGTTGAGCCTGTTCAGGAGACCTCCGTCGCGGGGCCGTCCGTAGACGATCGTCTCTATTCTTTCAAGCATCTGAAAAGCGGGGGCGGTGTTAAGCGGTTGAACGATCGTATTCTGCGTACCGGTAGATACGGTGGCCGGAGCCTGCGCAGTGGACGCGGGTGCAGCCGCCGGGACCGCGGACGGCTCGGTGGCCGCCGCCGTATTGGCCGGTGCCGTGGCGGCGGCCGGCGCCGTCACCGGGGTCGTATCAGTTGCCGCGAATGCCGCCGCGGCGGATAGGATGATGCTCACAGCCATAGATATGGCCAGCATACTTTTTTTCTTCATTATTTTGCCTCCTTTTTTAGCTTTTTCTGCCTGTCAAGCGCCGCCGCGATAAAATCCTTAAAGAGCGGGTGCGGCTTGACGGGACGAGAAAGGAACTCGGGGTGGAACTGAACTCCGATCATCCATGGATGATTGACGTTCTCCATAATCTCTACCTGTCCGCCGGTCGGGCAGATTCCTGCCACTTTCATTCCGGCGTCGTCAAACTCTTTGATATATTTGTTGTTGAATTCAAAGCGGTGGCGGTGACGCTCCTCTATTTCGTTGGTGCCGTATATCCGCTCAGCCTTGGAGCCGGCGCTGATATTACAGGGATAGGCTCCGAGTCTTGAGGTGCCGCCGATGTCTTTGACATTTTTCTGCTCTTCCATCAGGTAAATGACGGGATCGGGCGTATCCTCGTCCATCTCCAGGCTGTTCGCCATTTTGAGTCCCAGCACGTCGCGCGCGAATTCGATGACGGCGACCTGCATGCCAAGGCAGAGGCCGAAATAGGGTATTCCATTTTCGCGGGCGTACTTAGCCGCGGCGATCATGCCCTCGACTCCGCGCTGGCCAAAGCCTCCGGGGACCAGTATCGCGTCGGCGCCGCCAAGTATCTCTTCGACATTGCCGTTTTCAAGGTCGCCCGACTCAACGGGAAACATCTTTACCTTAACGCCGTTGGCGATGCCGGCGTGTGAGACCGCCTCATTAACGCTGAGATAGGCGTCCTTCATCTCCGTATACTTTCCAACCAGCGCGACGACGATCTCTCCCTTAAGGGTGTCGTGCTTGTGGAGGAATTCTTTCCAGTCCTTCATATCAGGGGCCTTCTGCGTCGGCATGCCGAGCTTTCTCAGCACGAGGTTGTCAAACTTCTGCAAATGAAGCACTATGGGGATTCTGTAGATCGAATCGGAATCTATCGCCTCAAAGACCGCATCGGCGGGGACGCTGCAAAAGAGGCCGATCTTCTCTCTGAGATCCGGCCCCACTGGATACTGCGAACGGCAGACGATGACGTCTGGCTGTATACCGATACGGCGCAGCTCGTTGACGCTGTGCTGGGTAGGTTTGGTCTTGAGCTCGCCTGAGGCCGCGATATAGGGAACGAGGGTGACATGGCAGTAAAGGATGTTTTCCCGACCGACGCGTCCGGCGAACTGGCGTATCGCCTCAAGATATGGAAGGCCCTCAATGTCGCCGACCGTACCGCCGATTTCGGCAATGACGACGTCATTACCGGCGCCGACATGTTCGATCCGGTCCTGTATTTCGTTCGTGATATGCGGTATGACCTGCACTGTGGCGCCGTTATAGCCTCCCGCGCGCTCGCGCTGGATCACGGAGGAGTAAACTTTGCCCGTGGTACAGCTGTTCTCGCCCAGGATCGCCTCATCTATAAAGCGCTCATAATGCCCGAGATCAAGATCCGTCTCCGCGCCGTCACAGGTCACAAAGACCTCGCCATGCTGGAAGGGACTCATAGCCCCCGCGTCGACGTTGATATAGGGGTCCATCTTTATGATGCTCACCCTGTAACCGCGGCGCTTCAGCAATACGCCGAGCGACGCGGCGGTGATCCCTTTTCCAAGAGAAGAAACTACCCCGCCGGTGACAAAAATATACTTAGTCATAGAATTCAAAACGCCCCTTTACGCATATCTGAAATTTATCAATATCTGTCCAGTCTATCTGAGATGTCTAAGCGGATTCTGCGGCGTACCGTTGACCCGGACCTCAAAGTGCACGTGGTTTCCCGTAGAACGTCCGGTGCTGCCCACGAGGGCGATCGTCTGTCCCTGGGACACCCTCATGCCCTTCTGCGCGATAAGCTTGCTGCAGTGGCCGTAGAGCGTAGTCAGCCCCTTTGAATGGGATATGACGACCGCCTTGCCGTATCCGCCCATCCAGCCGGAATGAACGACCACGCCGGAGGCACCGGCTTTGATCTCCGTGCCGCGAGGGGCGCGTATGTCAAGCCCCGAATGGAATACACGGCGTCTGCCGAACGGACTCTTGCGCCATCCAAACGGACTTGATATCTGTCCAAGTACAGGCCAGCGAAAACCTCTGACGCTGCCGCTCGAAATTTTTACCGTAGCGGTGCGGACACGGCCATTTTTATTCGTCGCGATATGCACTTCAGTGACAGCGACCAGCTTTCCGCCGGGCAGGAATATCTCGCTGCCGGCGACCAGCGATTCGCTCTTCATCGCGTTGGCAATCAGGACCGACTCCTTTGTCGAACCGTACTTATCTGCAAGCTTGGCGAGGGTGTCCCTCTTCGCCACCTTGACAAAGATACCGTCCTGATTCGGTATGCGCAGAGCCATTCCCAGTTTAAGGCGGTTTATATTTCCGCCTAGAACCTTCTGGTTCGACCCTACGAGCGTATCAACGTCCAGGTTGAATTTATCCGATATTCCCCAAAGCGTGTCTCCCTCTTTGACAATATACTCGGATGTCTCAAGCAGCTTTCCCTTCTTCGCGATGGCCAGCTCCTCTTTCTGTAGCTTCCTGACAAAGAGCAGCGTCGCGGTTACGTCGTTATGGCTGTCCGGAACATAGAGCACCTCGGCGGGATTCGGCTTTTCATTTTTCCGCAGACCGTTAGCCTGACGCAGGTCCTCTTCACTGATGCCGAACTCATCGGCGATAGACTTCAAAGTATCGCCGGGCTCAAGAACGACCTCGGTCCAGTGGATATCCTCGTCTAGGACGCTCTGGTCGGAGCTGGAGATGCGCCCGTCATTCTTCGAGAGTATGCCGTAAAGCTTAAGCTCCTCATCGGTGAGCGTCGGGATACTTGGAAGCGGCCCGATCGCCAGCGGCACTATCTCAGTCTCCTCCTCGGCGGCAGCCGCCGGAGCGGCTCCTGTATTGTTGAGGAAGTCAGAGACGTCCACAGTAAAGAAGCCCCGGTTGTCTTCGGGGCGTTCCATCACAAATTCGCTGTCAAGGCCGATCCAGTACATGCCTGTATGCTCCGCCGCTTTGGCGGCGAAGACGACGGCGCTTCCAACCGCAGCCATCAAAAAGATGATGAGGCAAAGAGTCTTCCGTCGTTTTGTTTTACGTATATCATCTCCGGCTTTCATCGATTCACCTCTTACGATTGTCGTCGCTCGAAAAAGTCAGTTTCTAGCCAGCCTTTATTGTAGCAAGAAAATCACGATTCGTGGGCGTGTTTCTTAATTTATCAAGGATAAGATTTAGAACTTCCGCCTCGTCCATATTTGCGATCTTCCTGCGGAGGCCCCAGATGCGCTGCAGATCGCCCTCGGGCACCATAAGCTCCTCTTTGCGCGTTCCTGAACGTGTGATATCGAGGGCCGGGAAGATGCGCTGCTCGGATATCTTCCGCGAGAGGTGGACCTCCATGTTGCCAGTTCCTTTGAATTCTTCATAAATCACGTCGTCCATACGGCTGCCGGTCTCAACCAGCGAGGTACCGATGATCGTCAGACTGCCGCCGTTTTCTATGTTGCGTGCGGTGCCGAAGAACTTCTTCGGGAAGTAGAGCGCAGCGGGGTCCATACCGCCGGAGAGCGTGCGTCCCGACGGAGGAACGATAAGGTTTGAGGCGCGGGCAAGTCTTGTGATCGAATCAAGCAGCAGCACGACGTCCTTCGAGACCTCCACGAGACGCTTCGCCTTTTCAAGGGCCAGCCCTGCGACGCGGAGATGCTCCTCCGCGGGGCGGTCAAAGGTGGAGGCGATGATCTCGCCGTCCACAGAACGCGCCATATCGGTGACCTCTTCGGGGCGTTCGTCGATGAGCAGCACCATAAGTATCACTTCGGGATGGTTTGTCGTTATCGAATGTGCGAGGTTTTTGAGGAGGGTCGTCTTTCCGGCCTTCGGCGGAGAAACGATCAGAGCGCGCTGTCCTTTACCGATCGGCGCAAATATATCGACGATACGCGTGGCTATCTGTTTGCGGTCCGTCTCCAGCTCAAGTTTTTCGGTGGGGAATATCGGCGTCAGCGCCTCAAAGTGCGGGCGGCGGCGCGCCTCCTCAGGGTCGGTGAAGTTCACGTTCTCCACGCGGAGCAGCGCCTCATAATGCTCCTGGTCCTTCGGGGGACGGATGATGCCCCAGACCACATCGCCGTTGCGCAGACCGAAACGTCTTATCTGCGATGCAGACACATATATATCGTTGCTGCTCGGGAGGAGTCCGGAGGGACGCAGGAATCCGTATCCCTCGCTCATGCACTCAAGGGTGCCGCCGTTGAAGCGGTAACCGAGGGCCTCCGCCTGCGTCTTCAGGATGTCGTTGATTAGATCGTCCTTGCGGCGTGTAGTTATCAAGGTCACGCCGATCTCTTTTGCGATCTTGCGCAGCTCGGCGAGAGTCTGTCCGGCAAGCTGGTTGAATCCCAATTTGGGATGCTGGTGGCGTATCTGTCCTCTGTCGTTCTTCTGCGGGTCTACTACGGGGAGGTTTCTGTTTTCCGTGGCGTTTTCGTCGCATACTTCGGCCCCGTCCTCTGTTTCCGAGGCGGCCTCTATCTCTTTTTCAAGTGCAATCTCTTCATTTTTCTCTTCCGGAGTTTCATCGGCGCAGGGTTCGCTGTCAGCAGCCTGCGCAAGCTGAACGGCGTCAGGGGTGATCTCATCATCCGCGACGGCCTTGGCCGGCTCCGCAGCTTCTCCGGAGGACGCTTCCGCCTGCGGCGGCTCCGCCACTTCGACTGTCTCTTTTACAGGGGCCTCCGACTCTTTTTTCGGAGCGCGCCTGGTTCTTTTGACCGCCTTTTTATCTTCCTGTTCGGTGGAGGCATCTTTCTCCTCCTCTGGGAAGAGCGTGCCTGTCGCCTCGGCGACGGCCTTCTTTCTGCCGCGGCGGCTCTTTTTTTCCTCCGCTGCAGGTTGTTCCTGGACTTCCGGCACTTCAGTCACGGTTTCCTCTTCGTTCTTTTTCCTGACGTAAGTCCTCTTTTTACGAACAGGCGTCTCTTCCGGCGCTTCGGGGGCCGACCCTTTTATCTCTGCGGTGCTTTCAGCATTTTCAGCGGTTTCACCCCTCTTCGAGGCGGCGCGCCGTCTTACGGCAGCCTTCGGTTCATCTGTGGGTTCTATCTTTTTCCTTGGCAATTCATTAGCCTCCGTTTAATATGAAGAATAAAATATTAATTCTTTCGTATGATTTCAAATTCCAGTTCGCTCAGCCGTTTTGTGGGTGATGATATCGTTACGCGGTACTTTCCGACTGGAAGGGGCGTGCCCTCTTCACGCAGCAGATAGAACGCTCTGACTCCGTCCTTAGTCATCAATTTCAGAGGTTCGGACAAGACCAAGTCTTTTCCGTAATACCATGAAACTTCCAAATGATTCCCTTCCGATGCGAAGGAATATTGAAACCACAGGCAGACCTGACGTGTTCCGTATTGAATGGTGTTCATCACTTTATGGGGAAGCCTGTTGCGGTCGAGTTCCACACAGACAACGGCTTTATCTATGCGGAAGGTACTTCCCAAGAGACCTGACTTGAGACTAACTACAATTAACGCTACCAGTATTATGACCGCCACACCGAGCAGTATCAACTGCCTTTTACCGGAACTCTTTGGGTAATTTTGATCCATCTGTTCCACCAGTCTCTGATTTATTATTTTATCATGAGTTTGTAGGAAAATATATATATTTTCTTCCGTAAAACACAAAAATCTCTACAAAAATAGGATATCTTACTAAATACGCGGCCTCAATCGGGAGAATAAAGCGCCCAGAGCTCTTTAAGCGAAGATATGATCTTATCCTGCGTCGTTATATCGAACCCATCGACTGTGAGTTCGGGGAGGCGGCTGATACCGTCCACAGCTCCCAGCCCATTCACAGCCTTCAGCATCGCCAGCTCATCTCCCGCCTCCGGTCCGCGCCAGCTTCCCCACATAAAAGAGAGCGCCGCGGCCAGCGCATAGGCCCCCCAGTTGCTGACGTCCACGGCGAGCGCGTAATCCGTCCGCACCGTGCAGAGACATGAGGCGTAGGCGGGCAGCAGCCTTTTAAGCTCCTCATGGAAGTTTCCCATGCCGACCTCGTTGCCCCCGTCGCCGATGCCAAGCGTCGGGATGCCGCGTTTCTTCGCCTCCGCGGCCAATTCGTCAAGCGGCGGCGTCCACTCCGAGATATCTATCTTACGGAAGTTGTAATAGCCGCCGTCCTCCGCGCGCCCCAGCCGTTCTGTGAAAATCAGTCCGTCCGGAGACCCGTCCGCAAGCCGCGGCGGCGCGACCCTCACCAGCCGCTCGGGATACTCCGCGGCGGTGGCGGCGGCGCGCATCACCGAAAGACAGAGATCGTCGGTCCATATCTCAGACTCACGTCCCTCACGTAAAAAGGCGCGCGCGAGCATCACCGCGCCGCCGGGACCGTCCGTCTCCGGAGCGTCGGCCCCCGGAATATAAAACCCCGAGACGACCGCCACCATTTTCAGGGGAGCGAAGGCCGCTGCCGCCCTCTGCCATTCGTCCGGGCGGCAAAGTTTGGAGACGCCGCGCCCTCCTCGGTCACGTGAAACAAGCGATATGAGCTTTTTAGCATAGGCTTCCGGTAGAACCATATCTGCGGTCACGGTATCTCCTCCATTTGATAACGGTCAAATGCGGTGCGGTGAACTGCCGCCACGTTATTTCCGGCGGCAGACGGGCGTCGTCAAATATCTAAATACTCAGTGTCTCCACCAGACGCAGCATATCCGAGTCAAGCGGGTGGTGCTGCGTCCACGCCGTTTCCAGCGGCACGGTCACAATCTCGTCCTTAGTCCTCCCCACCATCATGCCGCGTTTGCCGTCGATCAGCGCCTCCACGGCCGCCGCTCCCAGGCGTGAGGCGAGAACGGTGTCAAAGCAGGAGGGCGCGCCGCCGCGCTGCAGATGTCCGAGGACGACTATCCGCGGGTCATAATCGCAGTGCCCCTTCAATTTCTCCGCCAGCTCCGAGGCAGACATGACCCCCTCGGCAAGGACGATCAGCGAATGCGTTTTGCCGCGCTGCTTGGCGTAATGTATCTTATTCGCGATCGCCTCCAGGTCCACCGGCAGCTCGGGAATCAGCACGAACTCCGCGCCGCAGGCCACTCCCGTCTCCAGCGCGAGAAAACCGGCGTGCCGTCCCATCACCTCGACGATAAACATCCGGTCGTGACTTGAGGCGGTGTCGCGCAGCTTGCTGATACATTCCAGAGCGGTGTTGCAGGCCGTATCGAATCCGATGGTGCAGTCGGTGCCGGCCATATCGTTGTCTATCGTGCCGGGGACTCCCACCACATGGACGCCGCGGTCGTGAAGTTCCTTCGCTCCGCGGAAAGAGCCGTCGCCGCCGATCACCACCAGCGCGTCTATGTCATTCTCCCGCAGCTTGGAAATGCCTGCGTTAATCCCCTCCGGCCTCATAAAGGCCGGACAGCGCGCGGTACGAAGCATCGTCCCGCCGTGCAGCAAGATCCCGCCGACGGAGCTGCGCGTCAAGGGGACAAAGTCCCCTTCAAGCAGTCCCTCATAACCGCGGCGTATGCCTACGACCTGCAGTCCATGAAATAAAGCCGTGCGCGTGACGGCGCGTATTGAGGCGTTCATCCCCGGCGCGTCGCCACCGCTTGTCAAAACCCCGATTCTGCGAAGCATATTTTGTCCCCCTTGTCCTGCTCTCTCAGCCTATTTTTCATCCTCTATTATTATGCACGCCCTATTATAACAAACTTTGCTCATAACCAATATTCCCCATCTTCCGGCCACGCTCCAGGATGTTCAGGGGAGGAAACCCGCTGCGTCCAGACGAGGACCGCCTTTACCTCGGCTCCCGCCCTTTGCAGCGCGAACTTCGCCGCGCACACGGTGCCGCCGGTCGTATATACGTCGTCCACAAGAACGGCGCTTTTTCCCGTGAGCTCCGGCGAAGCCACGAAAGAATCGAAGCTCAGCGCCCGGCGCGCTCTGCCCCGCTTCTCCGTCTGCGCTCCGCTGCCGGCGCGCCATTTGAGCAGCCTCGTGCCGACCGGCGTCCCCCACCGCGAGGATATTCCGCGCGCGATCAGCTCCGTCTGGTTGAAGGCGCGGCGGCTGTCCGCGTGAAGCGGCAGCGGGATCAGCAAGTCAGCCTCCTGCCGTGGAAACAGCCTCCCCATCTCTCGCCCGATCGCCTCTCCGAGCGGCCTCATATTCTTATACTTCAAGGCTAAAATAAAGCTGCGCGCGTCTCCGTCATGGATGGCGGCAGCGTAACATGGCACGCTGTCATAACAGCATTCGACGCCGTAGGCACCGCCGCAGTCGGCGCAGAAGGGCGGCAGCGCCTCTTTCGCCGCGCCACTCAGACAGTCTGGGCAGTACGGCACGGCAAGCCGTCCACAGGCCGGACAGTGCTGAGGAAATATTATGTGCGAGAGATAGGAAAAGACAGGCCGCATAAAGGCTGAAAATCAAAAAGGGGCGGCATCGCGCCGCCCAAACATTCTCTTAAATACTTACGCGAAACGCTCCGCCGCCCGTTTGAGCGTCTCAGCCTTGTCCGTGCGCTCCCAGGCCGGCATCGGATCAAGGTCGATACGCCCCATATGTCCGTAGGCGGCCAGACGCTTGTACTGCGGTTTGCGCAGATCCAGGTCGCGGATGACTGCCGCGGGACGGAAGTCAAAGTTCTCGCGCAGCAGCTGTGTGATCTCCTCGTCCTTTATCTTTCCCGTGCCAAAAGTCTCTACCATTATCGAAACGGGCTTCGCAACGCCGATCGCGTAGGCCACCTGTATCTGGCAGGCGTCGGCAAGCCCCGCAGCGACGACGTTCTTCGCCGCGTAGCGCGCCATATAGGCCCCTGAACGGTCCACCTTCGTCGGGTCCTTGCCGGAGAAGGCGCCACCGCCGTGAGGCACAGCGCCGCCGTAAGTATCGACGATTATCTTGCGCCCCGTCAGGCCGCTGTCGGCCTGCGGGCCGCCCATCACAAAGCGCCCCGTCGGATTGACGAGAATGCGCGGCTTTGTCGTGATGAGCTGTGCGGGAATGACAGGCTTAATGACATGCTCTATAATATCCGCCTCGATCTGCTTCTGGTCGATCGCGGGGTGATGCTGGGTACTGATGACCACTGTATCGACACGCAGCGGCTTGCCGTTCACGTACTCCACCGTCACCTGGCTCTTGCCGTCCGGACGCAGGTATGGCAGCGTCTTATTTTTGCGTACCTCGGAGAGGCGGCGCGTCAGCTTCTGCGCGAGCGAGATTGGCAGCGGCATCAGCTCCTCCGTCTCGTTGCAGGCATAACCTACCATGAGCCCCTGGTCGCCCGCGCCGATGGCGTCTATTTCGTCATCCGAAAGCTCCTTCGCCTCTTTCGCCTTGTCGACGCCGAGCGCGATATCGGGAGATTGTTCGTCTATCGTCGTGATGACGGAGCAGGTGTCCCCGTCGAAGCCATACTTCGCGCGCGTGTAGCCGACATCCTTTACCGTCTTGCGCGCGATCTTCGGAATATCTACATAGCAGACCGTGCTTATCTCTCCCGCGACCACTATCAGTCCGGTCGATACCAGCGTCTCGCAGGCCACGCGCCCCATCGGGTCGGCTTCGAGAATGGCGTCAAGCACCGCATCGGATATTTGATCTGCGAGTTTGTCTGGGTGTCCCTCCGTCACCGATTCCGACGAAATAAGAAACCTTTCTTTGCTCATGTTCAAACACCTCCATAATAATCATGTAGCTTGCGTTATTGTAGCATCAATTTCTTCTTTTGCATAATCAGCGGCACGCTGCATATCCTCCAGCCGGCGGCAGCGGCGGGCCATCAGGTAGGCTGCCGCGGCAGCCATCGCTATATCGGCGGCAGGACCGGCCCAGAGGACGCCGGAGAGGCCGAAATGGCGCGGCAGAAGCACCAGAAGAGGCGGCAGGAAGATCAGCTGGCGCGTAACGGAGATGAATATGCTGTAAAGCGGCATTCCCTGCGCGGAGAAAAATCCCCCGACGGAGCTCTGCAGCCCGCTGAGAAAAATCAACATCATAAAGATACGGAAAAAACGGGAGGCAAAGTCGAAATATGCCTCAGTTCCCACGCCGAAGAGCGCGGTTATCTGCCGCGGAAGCAGCTGGTAGCAGAGGAAGATGCAGAATGATACCGCCAGTACCTGCTTCACAACGATGATGCCGGCCTCCCGTACACGCGCGTAGCTTCCGCGTCCGAAGTTATAGCTGACGATAGGCTGCATCCCGTTAGTGAGCCCGGTGACGACGGCGGCGGCCAGTGTGTTCACCTTATTGGCCACACCCGCCGCGGCGAGCGCGGCGTCGCTGCCGCAGGCCGCGGAGGCGCCATATTTTTTCAGCGCGGCGTTTAGGAATACCTGAACGACAGCCTGCGTGAAAAAGTTGCACATCGGACCCGCGCCAAGTGCGGCAATGCGAACGTAAAGCCTGAAATCAGGAAGAAAGTCAGCCGCTCTCAGGCGCAGGGTCCTGAAACGCGGCAGATAGAGGATAACCATGGCGGCGCTCACCGTCTGCGCCAGCGCCGTGGCCCACGCCGCGCCGGCAATTCCCCACGCAAAGACGTTGATGAAGAGCGCGTCGAGCGCAAGGTTCAGCAGCGTCCCCACCGCAGTGCAGCAGAGAGCGTAATTAGGGCTGCCGTCGGCGCGCACGAGGAAGGGGCCCGCAGCGCCGATCATCGCGCAGACAAAGGCGAACGCCGTTATCTGCGCGTATGGCGCGGCGTATGGCATTACCGTATCGGTACAGCCGAAGAGACGAAGCAGCGGCACCGTCCGGCAGAGCATCGCCAGCGACACGGCCATGCCGCAGACTGCCATCATCACAAAACCGCCGGCAACGCCCCGGCGCGCCTGTTCATTATCTCCGCGCCCAAGGGCAAGGTTCATGACGGCGGACGAACCGACGCCGCACATCAGCGACAGCGCAGTAATGACGGTAACGGCGGGAAAAACCACATTGGCGGCAGCGTTGCCCGCGACGCCGAGCGCGCGGCCGATGAATATCTGGTCTACGATGTTGTAGAGCGCGGTGACGAGGCTGGCGGCAAGCGACGGAAGGCAAAAAGCGCGCATCAGCCCGCGCAGCTCTTCGCGCTCCAGCGCCTCAGCCCCATGTCTCATTTCTCAGCCATCCTTCCGCACGGCGGCCGAGACCAACAATCCGCAGGCCTTATCCCGCATTATCTGACGGCGCAGCGGTTCCGCGTCGATCCGCGCCGCGGCCTCCTCCGGCGCCATCCCGCAGCCGGCGGCGATCTTCGCAATCATTGCCAGCAGATCATCCTCGGAGGCTGTCAGCCCCTCAGCCTCGGCCACCGCCTCCAGCATAAGGTCACAGCGCGCAAGCTCCTCCGCCTCGGCGCGGCGCTGGGCGCGCCATCTCTTTTCATCAAGCCCGACAGATCCCAGCCAGGCGTTGAAAGCCTCAGCCGCAAGCTCTTCCGCCGTCATTTTGCCTTTTGCGGCGGCGCGGCGTTTTAATATTTCATCAAATTTATCATCAAAATTGTCCGGCAGTTCTCGATAGCGCTCCGCAAGAGCTCGCATCTGCCCGCCAAGAACCTCGGCTGACGGCGCGCCGTCTGATATCGTCTCCAGCATCACCTCCAGCGCCTCGGAAGCTATCTGTGCCGGCTGCCGGGAAATCCCCGCCGCAAGATATGTCTCCCGCAGAAGCCAGACGACGTCGGCGAGCAGATGATAGACGGCATCCTGTGAAACGTTGAGACGTTCCTGCGCCACCATCGCCTCAAGCCGCCCGTCCGTCATCTCCGGCGTAGGGGCGCCGGTGATCCCTTTACAGGCCTCTTTAAGCACCGCCATCCGAAATTCATCTTCCCCCGCCTCGGGAGGAAGCGTTATCTGAAGCCCCCTGTAGGCTCCGAGGCGCACCTTTGGATAGAGGCCGACTTTCACACTGAAACGCAGGCCTCCGTCCGCCTGAGAAGATATCTCCGTTACCTCAGGCCTGCCCACGGTGCGCAGCCCCTCCGCCGCAATAAATTTTCCGTAGGCCGCGGAAATGGCGGCGGCTAAAGCCTCGTCAAACACAGCCTCCGCCTCGCCAGAGGCAGAATTTTGGCCGCGTCCGCCCTCGCCGGTCATGCCCATCGTGGCGCAAAACTCCTCCGGTTCTATCAGCAGCGCGACGCTCAGCGTGCCGCTCTCCGCCGTTTTCTCAAGAATCCGCACGACTCTCCGCCCTCCACGTCTCCGGCATGATCACCTCTACCGGACTGCCAAGCTTCCATTCCAGATAATCCGCATGCCCTCCGTCAAGCTCCTCAAGCTCCTCTTCTGCACAGGGAAGCCCCTCCGCCAGCCGGCTCCGGAGTTTGGCAAGCAAAGACAGACGTTCCGAATCGCGAGGATACATTTGGAAGAAGGCCAGATAACTGTATGTACGCAGACGCTCCACACGCATCTCAAAATGAGGCAGCGCCGCCAGCTCGTCAAGGCTGAGCTCGTAGGGATCGGCTGGCAGGATATCCCCCTCCGCGCCGCAATGAAAATAATATGTTTTTTCTTCCCGAGGTTCCCAATATTCGGCACCGATTATCCGCTGCAGCCGCCCGTGTTCCGCCCGGATAAAGGCGCGGCGCTCCTCGTCTATCATCGTCAAATATTTTTCCGCCGTTTTCTCATGGATGTCGCCCATCATCTATCCCCTCCTATATCGTCCAGTCAAGTTTATTGACACGGTCAAGCAGCGCCTGATCCCTTTCCTGGAAACACAGCGCCTTGTTGTGCAGATAATATTTATCACAGCCGTAGTGACCGATAAAGCGCGCGCTGTAATAACCCGCCGTCAGTTCCGTAACGAAGAGCAGCATCTCGTCGCCCTCCGCGAAGGCGCGTCCGCAAAAGTCGAATACATTGTCCAACGCCGTGCGGACCGCAGCCGCCTCCTCCCTGAGCTTCGCCACTGACGACGCGTATCTTTCCTTGATCAGCGCAAAGGCCGCGCCGCCCTCCGCCGCTCCGCTTTTGACGATAAGGGCGCGGTATTCCTCAAGAGCGGCGATAACGCGCATCAGCGCCTGTCGCTTTGCCGCCGAAAGCGAAGATGCCCGCCTTCCCCTTTCAAGCTCCTCGCGCAGCCCGGAGATCCGCCGCTCCATTATCTCCTCGGCGCCGCCCTCCTCCTGCGCCAATCGGCCGCGCAGCCTCTTCAGCTCGGAGGTCAGCAGCTCAAGCATATCCTCGCTTCCGCAGACGCCGCGCATCTCCACCGTCACCGCGTCGCAGAGCAGCCCCAGCAGGGAAATTCTCTCGTCAAACTTCGCCTGCCTCGCACGGAAGAGCACCGATTCTTCCGCCGTGCCGGCCAAGATCGCCTCGATCTGATAGTCGCTGCGATATTTGTTGAACAGGTCGTAGTAGATGGCGAAGTCTTTCGCGATCCGCGGTTCCTGCAAATACTGGCCGATGAGCTTTTCATCGACGGCCAGCCCGTTTTCCTCACAAAGGCGCATCATCTCCGAGAGGTCGTCCCAGCCGCGCGCAGTGACAAAACGCTTGCCCTCGGCGGTGCTCTCGACTTTGTAGAAATCTTTTCTGCGCGCCGCGATATAGGTCGTGACGGCGGGATGGACGCCCTTTTTCTCCGCGTAGGCCTTCCATACCTCGTAATCCGGCTCAACGTCGATGCGCTTGAGCCGGTCCCAGGTCACGATGTCGAAATCGCGCACCGATTTGTTGTACTCGGGCGGATTGCCGGCGGTGACGACGATCCAGCCGGCGGGAATGCGGTGCTGCCCAAATACCTTGTATTGCAGAAACTGGAGCATACAGGGGGCGAGCGTCTCCGAGACACAGTTGATCTCGTCGAGAAATAGGATGCCCTCCCTCACCCCCGTCTCCTCCATCAGACGGTAGACCGATCCGATTATCTCGCTCATCGTGTATTCCGATACCTGGTATTTCTCTCCGCCGAATTCCCGCGTCGTGATATATGGCAGCCCCAGCGCGCTCTGCCGTGTATGGTGGGTCATCGAATAGGAGACAAGCCCGACGCCAAGCTCGGCGGCGATCTGCTCCATAACGGCAGTCTTGCCGACGCCCGGCGGCCCGATCATGAATATGGGGCGTTGCTTTTCCGCCGGTATGCGGTAGGCTCCGAATTCATCCCTGGTAAAATAGGCGGTCATCGCGTTCTTTATCTGTTCTTTAGCCTCTGCTATGTTCAAAAAAATACCTCCCTGCGATACGTGGTCAGCCGTCTAAAGAGTAACCGGCAAAGATATCCTCGCCGGATAATTTGTCGTTTCCGTAGGCCAGCAGCAGCGCGACGATCTCCATCGCATTTTTTCGCTGCGCACGCTCAAGCGCCGCCCTGTATTCCGCCGCCCGCAGCAACGCGTGGCGCGTGAAATAGGCGGCAGCCTCCGCCAGGCCGTCGTCAATGGCGGCGGTGATAAGGGGCGCTCTCTCTTCCGCGGCCCAGAGTGCCCAAAGACGCCAGTTCTCGCCGTAATAACGCTCCTCCGCACCGCAGAAGCCGAGCGCCGCCGCCAGCCGAAGCCGTTCTTCATCAAAAGAAAGCGGCGCAAGTCCGGGAGCCTCCAAAACAAGGAGCGAATCACAGCCTGAAAACGCCTCGGAACCGACTTGTTTCACCCTCTGCGGGAGGACTGCGCGCCGCAGCTTCGCGCAGCCGGCGAAGGCGCGGCTCCCCACGCGCTCGACGCTCTCAGGCAGAATAACGGCGCGGCATTCCGCGCAGCCGCAAAAGGCGCCGCCCGCCACGACGCGGACCCCCGTGGGCGGAGATATCTCAAAGGGACTTTCCTGACAGCCGTAGCATATGCCGTCCACGATCACGAACCCCTCTTTGTCCGCAAGCATACCGCAGCCCTCAAAGATACCGCCGCCAATCTCCGCGATATCCTCGGGCATCTCCGCCTCCCGCAAGTTGGGACAGCCGGCAAAGGCCCGCTCGCCTATACTTCTCAGCGAACGGGGCAATTTGATCTTTTCCAAAGTTTGACAATTTGCGAAGGCCCGCTCGCCTATCTCACTCACGCCCTCAGGGATAACAGCCGCGCGCAGGCTGCGGCAGCCGTAAAAGGCGCAGGCTCCCAGCCGCCGCGGCCCAGCCTCCAGTGTTAGCTCCGTCAGCAGTTCACAGTCGCGGAAGGCATAGTCGGGAACCTCTTCCACCTTTGCGGGGAGCGCCGCACTCACGACGCTCCGGCAGCCGTTAAAGGCCCCCTCGCCAATATATTCCAGCGACGGCGGCAGCTTCAGCTCAGAAAGACTGCGTGCGCCGGAAAATGCGCGGCGTTCCAGCCGCCTCAGACGACCCGGTAGCCGCAGCTGTACGTTTGTGCAGTCACAGAAGGAGTCCACGCCGATCACCTCGACACAGTCGGGCAGCTCAACGCGGCACAAATTGCCGCACCCGGAAAAGGTGCGCTCGCCAATCGCCGCCAGTTCCCCTCTGAAACTAACCTCCTCAAGATTTCCGCAGCCAAAAAAGGCCCAGCCACCAAGCATCTTCAGGCTCGCGGGAAATTCAACGCGGCGCAGGCTGCGGCAGCCGGCGAAGATGCCGTTCTCAATATCTTTCGTGCCTTCCTCAAAGGAGACCTCACACAGCCGCGAACAACCTTTAAAACAGTGCCAGCCGATCGTCCTCACACCGGCTGGTATGTGCGCGCGGGAGAGCCCAGTGCAGTCGGCGAAGGCGCGCCAGTCTATGAGTGAGACGCTCCGCGGAATCGAGAGTTCATCCAGCAGCACGCGCTCCGCGAAGGCGTCCGCCGCGATCATCACCGTTCCCTCCGGGATTTCCGCGCGGCGCAGATTCCGCCGGGCTTTGACGAGACATCTGCCGATGAAGAGAAAATCTTCGCGCCAGTCCGTCTCATTTTCGCTGTAATATTTATAGTAGGGAGTGCCGGCAAAGGCATCCCTCCCTATCAGGGAGACACTTTCGGGAGCCGTAACACGCCGCAGATTCACACACCACTGAAAGGCCTCTTTTCTTATCTCCGTTACGCCGTCCGGAATATAGACCTCATGGAGCGAACGGCAGTCGCGGAAAGCCCCTTCGCCAACGGCGGCCAGCCCCGGCGGCAGCTCGGCGGCATATCCGTCGCCGAGATACCTGACCAACACGCCCTCTTTTATCTCAAAATCGTCGTTTTTCATCGCCGATGATTTTCCACTCGCAATTCCTCTATCTCATCCTCGCCGAGCAGCAGACGCATAGCCCATACGGGAACCTCGGGCGGCCTGCGCCCCTGGTCGATAAAGACGAAGGCCGTCTCATAATCCGGCGGCATCGCGGGAAAATCGCCGTAACCGTCGGTAAAATAGATCAGTCCTTTAAAAGCGGTAAATTCATGCCTCTTTATGAGCCCGTCCACATATTCAAATAGCGGCCTGAAATCAGTGCCTCCAAAACCCTTGAGGGTCATGCCGCCGATATAGGCCTCAAACTCATCCTGGCTTGTAATCTTTGCGTCCTCTTCCACGCGCGCGCCGCACTGGATGATGTGCACGTTTACCTTCGTAAAAAAATTTTCCGTCTGCCTGAGGATGTTCCACGTCTTCTCCACAAACTTCTGCACCAGCTCTCCCGCGACGGATTCCGAGGTGTCGAGCGCGATGACGAATTCACGCACCCGCCGCACCTCTTTGTATTCGAGCGCCTCGATGAGCGGCATCCGCTTATATAAAGAGAGTCCGTAGGTATAAAAAATGTAGTCAAACTCTTCGTCGTTGACCTCCATATTCTCTCCGGTCACCGCGAAGCGGCGCAGAAAAGCCGCGTAATCACATTTCTCGCGGTTTATCGCGGCGAGCGTCTGGGTGAGGCCGCCGGCATTTTCACCCCAGCTGTTGGAGACGGTATCCAGGTCCACCTCGATACGGCGCGCTATCTCCCGCCACATCTCCTCCGTTTCCTTGGAAGCCATCGCCGGCTCGTGGCTTTTTTCCTCTTCACCGGAGCGGGCGGCGCTGTCGCCGCGCTCGCCGCCGGGCTTTTTTTCAGCGGCCGTTCCGCCTCCCTGCGCTGATTCCTCCTCCTCCCCGGAGACCGGCGGAGGGAGCTCCTCCCCCTGATCCTCAAGGCTGCCGGAGTTACTCTTTTCATCATCCTGCGGCACGGCGTTATCCCGCACCTCGCCCCTGCCGGAGCCGGAGGCCAGCTCAGGCAGTTTGTACCATATCTTATGGTCGTCCGCGTAAAAATCGGCGCGCAGCCGCTCACATTCGATAATGGGAAAGCTCTGCTCACGCAGCCAGCGATAGACGCGCTCTGCCGAGAGATGCGGCAGCTCGCCGCGCAGTTTGCGTATCAGCCACGCCTGGCGCTCCTCACGCTCACAGTAAAGCGATTTAATGCCAAGGCCGGTGATGACGTTTTCCACCGTGATATCGCAGGCGAGATCCCAGAGATCGGGATTTACCTTCGCCCCGACGAAAAGATGACGGAAGAGGCAGTGCAGCGTTATATGAAGATAATCCCGCGCCGGTATCCGCCGCCCCTGTTGAAAGCGGCGGCAGACATGCACGGAATTGTAATAGAGAAGGCGTCCGTCGGTGGCCATCTCGGCCGTGACGGTGTCATTCTCCGGTATGAACTTTATAAGGGCCGATTCCAGAAAACGCAGATTGATGAGCAGAGCGTCGCGTGAGAGGCGCAGTATTTCCCGCGCCAGCGCCGCGGCCTCGCGCGCCGTTTCGCCGAGCCGCCGGCTGCCGTCCGGCGTTGAATAGCCGTGCGCCTTTTTGATCTGAGCGGCGCTGACCTCCCACTCTTTGTTGTCCATCGCTCTCTCCATCTCCTGAAAACCGGCCCCTCCGGTCTATTTTCTCTCGGGCAGCGGCGGCATTGCCGCAAACTTGCCGCGCAGATCCTCCGCGCCGAAAGCCGTCTCTCCCGTACGCTCACGTTCCTTCAGCGCGCGCCAGATACGCTCCGGCGTTATCGGCAGTTCGCGCAGCGTCAGGCCGGTCGCATAGTTTACGGCGTTGCCGATCGCCGAACCTACCGGCGCGGTACTGCCCTCGCCCGCCTCTTTCGCACCCATCGGCCCTTCGGGATCGGCCTCGCTGCAAATGATCGTCTTGACCGGCGGCATGTCGAGCGCCGTCGGGAAGCGGTAATCGCGGAAGCTGGGGTTCATATGCCTGCCGTCCTTGCTGTATACGCATTCTTCAAAACAGCTGAATCCAAGGCCGAGAAGGACCGAACCCTCGATCTGCCCCTCGACGGCGCGGATATTCAGCGCGCGGCCACAGTCGTGAGCGAAGACGAAATCCTTCAGATCTACGCAGCCCGTCTCCATATCGACCTTCATCCTGGCCGCCGAAGCTGAGAAAGAATAGGCCGGAGCGTAGTTGCCTACGTTCTTCACATAGATGTCCTTGTCGCCCTCGTGCGCAAAAGAGCCGACACCGGCAACGCAGCGGCCAAAGTTCCTCTCCTCGTAGCCAAAGCAGGCCTCGTTATAGGAGATGTTCTTCTCCGCGTCTCCCTCAATAAATACGCGGTGGTCTTTCATCTTGATATCAGAGGGCTTGCAGCCCCACTCCTCCGCCCAGTGCGACAGCAGTTTAAGCTTCGCGTCGCCGACGGCGCGGCGGCAGGCGTTGCCGCCGAGGAAGGTGACGCGCGAGCCAAAGGAGCCGGCGTCCCACGGCGTCGTCGTAGTATCTGACTGCACAAGCTTCACCTCGTCCATACGCAGCCCCAGCTCCTCGGCGACGATCATCGTCATCACCGTATCGCAGCCCTGTCCGATATCGTTTGCGCCGCAGAAGACTACGGCGTAGCCCTCGCGGTTGAGGCGGACGATTGTGGAGGCAGAGCAGTAGTGCGGCGTAACAAGTACGGGGAATCCCGTTCCCGACATGAAGCCAGAACCGGAGAGGCCGACCGCCTCGCCGCTTCTGGGGAAAAACTTGTCCCTCTCCGCCCAGCCGATGGCGTCGGCGCAGGCGACAAGGCACTCGTCAAACTTGCATGAGGTAAACTCAAGGCCTGTGGGCCCTGTGTAATAGGGAGTGATCTCGTTCCTGCGGCGCAGTTCAAGCGGGTCTATCCCAAGCGCGTTCGCCACCTCGTCCATGTGGATTTCGTGGGCAAAGTGTACCTGACAGGCGGAATAGCCGCGCATTGCGCCCGAGGCCGGATGGTTTGTGTAGGGGCGTCTGGCCGTCATGTCGATATTTTCCACCTTATAGGGGAAGGTGGCGCAAATCAACGAAAGGGTGTTCGCCGCGATGCCCGAGCCGCCGTAAGCGCCGCCGTCGAGGATGTGCTTGCAGCGCTTGGCGAGCATCTTTCCCTCTTTGGTAAAGGCGGTCTCGATCTCAAAGGATATCGGATGGCGCGTGCGCGTGCAGGTGAAAACCTCGTCGCGTTTTAGCACGCACTTCACGGGATGTCCCGTCATCTGCGCAAATTTACAGGGGCAGAGTTCATGGGCGAAGACGTCGAGCTTGCCGCCGAAACCGCCGCCGACCATCGGCTTGATGACGCGTACCCTGCTTTCTGGAACGCCGAGCCCCCAGGCGATCCAGAAACGGCTCACATAAGCGCCCTGTGTCGTCGTCCAGACGGTCCATTCGCCGTTTTCATATTTCGCCACGGCTCCGTGCGGTTCGATGGCGGCGTGGACCATCTCCTGCGTCTTGTAGTAATGTCTGTCGGTGTAATAGGCCTCCGCAAAGGCCTTGTCCGGGTCTCCCGCCTTCATCGTCGTAAAGATCGAGAGGTTGCCGGTGTTCGGATAGTGTATCGGCTCGGCCTCCGGCTGCATCGACTCAAAGGGGTCGAGGATGACCGGCAGCGGCTCATATTCCACCTTGACGAGCGCCGCCGCCTCCGCGGCGATATTCTCCGTGACGGCGCAGACCGCCGCGACCTCGTCGCCGATCATCCTTACTTTTTTACGGCAGAGCGGCTCCTTGTCCGCCAGTTCCTTGAAGGCCTCGGGGTTGCCGAGATTATGCCCCTCGGGGAAATCGCTCCCCGTGAGCACCCCCTTCACGCCTGGCAGCTTGAGCGCCTCGGTAAAGTCTATGCTTTTGATGACGGCGTGCACATACGGGCTGTGAACGAGCTTGCAGTAATACATCCCGGGCAGGTCTACGTCGTCGGTATAGACGGCGCGCCCCGTCACCTTAGCCTCGGCGTCTACGCGCACATAGGCGTTCCCTTTTCCGGCAAGCTCATAGTCTTCGGGTTTTTTATAAACGCTCTCGATTTCGGAGTAATATTCCTTTGATTTCATCGCCATTACATATTCGCCTGCCTTTCCAGTATCTTTGCCGCAGAATCGATCGCCTCGACGATCTTCGTGTAGCCGGTGCAGCGGCAGAGGTTGCCGGCGATTGCATCGCGGATCTCATGTTCCGTCGGGCGGGGATTCTCATGCAGCAGCGAAAGAGCCGACATTATCATGCCGGGCGTGCAAAAGCCGCACTGCAGGGCCCATTTATCCATAAATTCCCTCTGCAGGGGATGCAGGACGCCATCCTTCATGACGCCTTCGATGGTGACGACCTCACGCCCGTCGGCCTCGACGGCCAGCATCAGGCAGGAGTCGACTGCCGCGCCGTCAAGCAGGATGGTGCAGGCGCCGCACTCGCCCTCCTCACAGCCGCGTTTTGTCCCCGTCATGTGCATCTGCTGGCGCAGAAAATCGACCATCGTGATGTTGTCCGCCACCAGCTCTTCGACGTTCTCGCCGTTAAGTTTAAAATTTATGATCCTCTTCATCTTCGCAAACCTCCGTTCCTAAGCCCTCAGCGTCTCAAGCGCTCTCTTAACGGCGCGCTTCGTGTAGACGCGCACCATGTCCCGCCGATACTCCTCGGAGGCGCGCACGTCGGAGATCGGGCTGCACTCCCGCGAGGCGGCTAGACCAGCCCTCTCCAACAGATCATCGTCGGCGGCGCTGCCTTTCAGCAGCCTCTCCGCCTCCGGCGCGCGCAGCAGCGTCACACCGACGCCGCCCATCGCGATGCGGCAGTCTGTTATCCGGCATCCGTCCATCTTTACCCAGGCCGCGACGCCGATGATCGCCAGGTCCATCGCCTTGCGCACCGAATGCTTAAAATACGCGGAGCCCTCCTGCGGCTTTAGCTCGGGGATATTTATCCTCGTGACGATCTCTCCCGCCGCTTTGTCGATACAGTTCCTTTTTACACCGGTGAAAAATTCTCCGACAGGTATCACCCGTTCGCCGTTTTTACCGTAAACCGACACGGAGGCGTCCATCGCCACCAGTATCGGAGCGGTGTCGGCCGAGGGCGAGGCGTTGCAGATATTGCCGGCCATCGTCCCCTTTCGGCGGATCTGCGTTGAGGCAACATAGTGCGCGGCGTCGGCTACGGCAGGCATTTTTTCGCACACCAGCGGCGAGTTATGGATCGCGTAGAGCTTCGTAAGGGCGCCGATACGCAGCCCCTCGCCCTCGACAAATTCCAGCCCGTCCATACCGGGGATATTTTTCAGGTCGATGACGCTCTCCACGCCCCTCAAAACATTTTCCTTCAGTAACAGGATCACATCAGTCCCGCCCGCCATCAGCACGCATCTGCCGGCCTGCGCGGCCGCGAGCTCCGAGGCCTCCTCAAGACTTTTGGCGGCTATATAATTAAAATTCGGCAAAGTCATTTCTGTTCCTCCCTTTTTGATCGTATATCTTTTTCCCAGGCTCTCCCGTGAGCGCTGCATTTTTATCTTAGAAGCAAAAAAATATTGGGATAAGCAGCCTTGGCTACTTGTGTAGTCAGAAATACAATGCTATCTTCGTTGTACGGGGGGTGGATGGCGGTGGGAGAAAATAATGATGCCATTGACGGGATACGTGACGACCAGATACGCCACCTTTACTATCTGCCGCAGGGTATCGCGCGGCTTGAGGCGCTGGGAGAGGTCATTCATGTGGGCAAGGGGTACGAGCTTAACAAAGTAGACGAGGTGCCGGAATATTGCTATCTTGTGAAGGAGGGGCGCGTCATCTGTTACGAACTTACCTTCGGCGGCGAACAGCGCGTGTACAGCTTCATGGAGCCAAACTCCGTCTTTCTTGAGGAATGTATGCTGGTAGACAAGCCCAGCCCCGTCCTCTTC
This sequence comes from Cloacibacillus sp., assembly GCF_020860125.1. NCBI lineage: Bacteria > Thermotogati > Synergistota > Synergistia > Synergistales > Synergistaceae > Cloacibacillus > Cloacibacillus sp. The sequence goes on from NZ_JAJBUX010000093.1 coordinate 40,904, forward strand.
AAGACGGCCGCGCCCTCTACGCTCGTGCGCATCCATAAATGCGCGCTGAAACACGCCTTCAAGCACGACATCGACATCGTAATGGACATCTGCAAATCAATGGCGGAAAAATTTCTCTCCGCGATGGGGCAGATACGCTACGGGCAGCAGAAATCAGCTGAATGGAAGATATGCCGGCTGCTGCAGATTTTTATGGGACATTACGGCGCGGATTACGACGGAAAGATTCTCATCGCCGAGAAGATCAGCCAGCAGATGATCGCAGACATGCTCGGCATGAACCGCGTGACGGTCTCAAAGAAATTCAAGGAGCTGCGGGATATATCGCTGCTGGAACAGATCAACGGCTACATCTGCATTCGCAGCGCCGAGGCGCTGCAAAAACACATGGAACTGATGAAATAAAAATAGCCGGCGGAGGCAGCTCCGCCGGCAGCGTTACGGCTTTTTAAAGGAATTTTTTATTTAAGCTCCGCGCCCCGCGACCGCGTCCACTCGAACATCGCGATGCTCGCGGCGACGGAGGCGTTGAGCGAGCCGGTCGTTCCCTGCATCGGGATGAAGCGGATATCGTCGCAGGCCTTAGCCACGGCGTTACCCAGGCCTTCGCCCTCCGCGCCGACGACGATGGCGCTGCGCGGCGGCAAATCCCCGCGGAAAAGCGTCTCGCGCCCCTCCATCGCCAGCCCCGTAACCCAAAAGTCCGCCTCCTGCAGCATCTTTATCGTCTGCGAAACGTTGCCCACCTTCACGACCGGCAGCCGCAGCGCCGCGCCGGCGCTCGTCTTCACCACCGTCCCGGTGGGCAGGCAGCCGCCGCGTTTCGGGATCATCACCGCCGCGGCGCCCGCGGCCTCCGCGCTTCTGATGACGGCGCCGAGGTTATGCGGGTCCTGCAGGTGGTCGCAGAGAAGGATAAGCACCGGAGACGGCGCGGCCGGCAGCGAGGCGAGCAGCTCCTCCGGCTCCCACAGCTTCATCTGCGCGGTGTAGGCCGCGACTCCCTGATGGTTCTCACCGTCAGTCAGCCTGTCGAGCGCCGCGCTCTCAACGTTCTGGAATATTATCCCGTTCGCGCGGCAGAGCTCCGTGATCTTCGCCTTTATGTGCGGCTGGGCGCTCTTCGCGAGAAGCACCTTCATGCAGCGTTCGGGGTCTCCCTCCAGCAGCGCGATCACCGGGTTGCGTCCCCAGCAGATATCGCCCGCCGGCGCGCCCTCCGACCTCTTGTCAGCCCTCTCCTCGCGGCCGTGTCCTCTTCTTCTGTTATCGTTCGTCATGACCCCTCTTCATCTCCTCAAAAAACTGCGCCAGATACTTGGAGGTCGGCCCCTTCGCGCGCGCCACCTCTTCCGGCGTGCCCTTGGCGATCAGCCTTCCGCCGCCGCGGCCTCCCTCCGGCCCCAGGTCCATTATATAGTCCGAGGAGGCCAGCACGTCAAGGTTATGCTCGATCATAAGCACGGAATTTCCCTGCTCGACAAGTTTATGGAGCAATTTCAGCAATTTCTTGACGTCGGTGTAGTGCAGCCCGGTCGTCGGTTCGTCAAGCAGATACAGAGTGTTGCCGCGGAACTTCTTGCCGAGCTCCGTCGCAAGCTTCACGCGCTGCGCCTCACCGCCGGAGAGCGTCGGCGCGGGCTGTCCCAGCCTGATATAGCCAAGTCCCGCCTCCTGTATCACCTTCAATTTATTCGCGATGCGCGGTATACCCGAGAAGTGCTCGATCGCCTCGTCTACGGTCAGATCGAGGACGTCGGCGATCGAAAGCCCCTTGTAACGGACCTCGAGCGTCTCGCGGTTATACCGCTGTCCCTTGCAGACGTCGCACTTTACATAGACGTCCGGGAGAAAGAGCATCGAGACCTTGATCACGCCGTCGCCGTTGCAGGCCTCGCAGCGTCCGCCCTTCACGTTGAAGCTGAAGCGTCCCGGCTGATAGCCGCGCAGCTTGGACTCCTGCAGTTCGGCGTAAAATTCCCGTATCGGTGTGAATACCCCCGTATAGGTCGCGGGGTTGGAGCGCGGGGTACGCCCGATCGGGCTCTGGTCGACAAGCACGATATTGCGCAGCGATTCGTAGCCGCTCACCGATTCAAACTTGCCGGGACGTTCGCGGTAGTCCTTGTCAAACTTTCCGCGCAGCCCCTTATAAAGGACCTCGTAGAGGAAGGTGCTCTTGCCGGACCCTGATACCCCCGAAAGCGCGGCGAATACATTAAGCGGGATATCGATATTGAGCTTCTTGAGATTGTTCTCCCTGGCGCCGCGCACCTTGATCATGCCGGAGGGCTTCCTGCGCTCCGGATGAGGACGCCAGGTGCCGTCGGCCTCGCCGCGCAGGTAGAGCGCCGTACTGGAATCGCCGCGCATCACCTCTTCGGCGCTGCCGTTGGCGATCAGCTCGCCGCCGTGCTCTCCCGCGCCGGGGCCAAGCTCGAGAATGTGGTCGGCGGCGGCCATCGTGTCGCGGTCGTGCTCGACGACGAGCACGGTGTTGCCGATGTCGCGTATCGCCCTCAGAGTGTCGAGCAGGCGGTTCGTATCGCGCGGATGAAGTCCGATCGTCGGCTCGTCGAGCACGTAGAGCACGCCCGTCAGCTGCGAGCCGATCTGGGAGGCGAGCCTGATCCGCTGGCTCTCCCCGCCGGAGAGGGTGTCGGCGCGGCGCGAGAGGCTGAGATAACCGGCCCCCACGTCGTTGAGGAATGAGAGCCTCTTGCGCACCTCGACCAGCGCGATGCCGACGATCTTCTGCTCCCGTTCGCCGAGCTTGAGCTCGTCTAGCACCGTTATTAGCTCGTCGATCGGCATCTCCGTTATTTCGCCGATGTTATAACCGCCGAGAGTTACGGCGAGCGCCTCGGGCTTGAGCCTCATGCCCTTACAGGTAGAGCAGACGTCCTCCACGAGATAGCGCCCCAGCTCTTCTTTGTAATTCTCCGATTCGGTCTCGTTATAGCGTTTCTCGATCCAGGGAATAAGGCCGATATATTTACCGTTGTACTCCCAGTCGCCATTTTTTTTATCGCTGAATGTGAGCTCAAGGACCTCGTCGGAGCCGTAAAGCAGCTCCTGACGCACCGCCTCCGGGAGTTCTTTGAAGGGTTTGCCGATATCCCAGCCCTTCTTCTCCGCGAGCTTCTCCGCCTTATGCACCATATATTTCATGCTCTTCCAGGGGATAAAGCCGCCATCGCCGAGCGGCAGCTCGGGGTTCACCGCAAGCTCCGCCGAAAAGTGCGAGTGAAAGCCGAGACCGCCGCAGTCGGGACAGGCTCCGAAGGGCGCGTTGAACGAAAAGAGGCGCGGTTCGATATCGGGAAGGCTGATCTGGCACTCGGGACAGATATACTTCTCCGTAAGCTCCCGGTCGGCGCTTCCCTCGGAGACGAGCAGGATAAAGCCGTCCGAGAGCTTGAGCGCCATCTCTATCGCCTCGCTTAGGCGCGAGCGGTTCTCCTCCTTGACGCGCATGCGGTCGATGAGGCACTCAATGGTATGCCGCCGCTTCTTGTCCAGCTCCACCGCCTCTTCAAGCCAGTAGAGCGTGCCGTCGATGCGCGCGCGCATATACCCCTGCTGGTGCAGCTTGAGCAGCAGGTTCCGGTATTCTCCCTTCTTGGCCTTGACCACCGGGGAAAATATCTCCAGCGGTCTGCCGTCGTATTCCTGATAGATAAGGTCGATTATCTCGTCGACGCTGTAACGGTGCACCTCGCGGCCGCACTTCGGGCAGTGCGGCGTACCGGCGCGCCCGTAGAGCAGACGCAGATAGTCGTATATCTCGGTGACCGTTCCCACCGTCGAACGGGGGTTGTGGTTGGAACCCTTCTGTTCGATCGATATCGCGGGGGAGAGCCCTGAGATATCGTCCACATCAGGCTTATCAGACATTCCGAGAAACTGCCGCGCGTACGAGGAGAGCGACTCCACATAGCGCCGCTGCCCCTCGGCGTAGACCGTGTCAAAGGCCAGCGAAGACTTGCCCGATCCGGAGGGGCCCGTTACGACGACAAGCTTATTTTTTGGGATATCTGCGTTTATGTTTTTGAGGTTGTGCTGTCTTGCCCCGGTGATTCTTATTTCCTGTTCCAATCGGATTGCCGCCTTTCAGTCTCTGTATATCGTCTCTTAATTGGGCCGCCATTTCGAAGTCAAGCTTCTCCACGGCCTCCCACATCTTTCTTTCAAGCTCCTGGATATCCTGCTCCCGCACCTCTTCGTTGGGGGTGGCGGCGCGCATGCCCGCGTAGCTGTCCTCATTGTCGCTGAGCAGTTCGTCGGGCAGCAGGTTTTTCACGGATTTGATGATCGTCTTCGGTTCGATGTGATGCTCCTCGTTGAAGGCGGACTGCACCTCACGGCGGCGCGCTGTTTCTTTCATCGCCAAATCCATACTGTCCGTTATCCTATCGGCATATAATATCACTTTTCCCGCACTGTTGCGAGCGGCGCGGCCGATCATCTGTATCAGAGAGCGATGCGCGCGCAGATAGCCCTCGCGGTCGGCGTCAAGGATCGCCACCAGCGAGACCTCCGGCAGGTCGATGCCCTCGCGGAGCAGATTGACCCCCACAAGCACGGCAAAGACGCCGAGACGCAGATCGCGAAGCAGCTCCGCACGCTCGAAGGTATCAAGCTCCGAGTGTATATAACGGACCTTGATGCCGAGCTCCGCCATATATTCGGCGAGATCCTCGGCGGAGCGCTTCGTCAGCGTCGATACCAGCACGCGCTCGCCGCGGTCGACGATCGGACGGATCTCCGCGAGCAGGTCGTCGACCTGCCCCGTCGCCTTATGCACCTCGACCGCCGGGTCCGGGATGCCGGTCGGCCGTATCAGCTGCTCCACCACGTGGTCAGAATGTTCAAACTCATAATCGCCGGGAGTGGCGGAGATAAACAGCGCGTTTTTCAGCGCCGGCTCATATTCATCCCAGCGCAGCGGCCGGTTGTCGAGACAGGATGGCAGGCGGAAGCCGTGCTGCACCAGGACCTCCTTGCGGGCGCGGTCGCCGTTGTACATGCCTCGTACCTGCGGCAGGGTCATATGCGATTCGTCGATGAAAAAGAGCGCGTCCTGCGGGAAGAAGTCCAGCAGCGTACCGGGGGGATCTCCCTCCTCGCGCCCGTCAAGATATCTTGAATAGTTTTCTATGCCGGAGCAGTAACCGACCTCGAGCAGCATCTCAAGGTCGTACTTGGTGCGCATCTTCAGCCGCTCGGCCTCTAAATACTTGCCCTCGCTCGTAAAGCGTGCGCAGCACTCCTCCATCTCCTGCTCGATAACGCCCGCCGCCTTCTGGATCGCGTCGGTGCTCGTCACGTAATGCTGCGAGGGGAAGATACCGACCTTCTCTTTCCGGAGCAGGCTCTTTCCGGAGACAGGGTCGATCTCGTCAATCCGCTCTATTTCGTCGTCAAAGAAGGATATCCGCAGGGCAGTGTCGCTGTAGGCGGGGAATATCTCCATCGTCTCACCCCTGCTACGGAAGGTCCCCGGCACAAGCGATACGTCGTTGCGTTCATAATAATTCTCGATGAGGCGCAGCATAAAGGCGCGGCGCTCCCACCGCTCGCCCTGCGCGAAACGGAAGATCGCGTCTTCGTAGTTCTTCCTCTTTCCCAGTCCGTAAATGCAGGAGACGCTTGCGACGACAATAACGTCGCGCCGCTCAAGCAGCGACTTGGTGGTCGCGAGCCGCAGCTTTTCGATACGCTCGTTGACCGAAGAATCCTTTTCTATATAGACGTCGGAGGCGGGTATATAGGCCTCCGGCTGATAATAATCATAGTAACTGACGAAATAATTTACGGAATTCTCGGGAAAGAACTCCTTGAACTCGCTGTAAAGCTGCGCCGCGAGAGTCTTATTGTGAGCCATCACGAGCGTGGGGCGGTTGAGCTCGGCGATGACGTTCGCCATCGTGAAGGTCTTGCCACTGCCCGTGACGCCGAGAAGCGTCTGACGCATCCCGTCACGTTCGCGAAAACCGCGCACGAGCTTCTCCACCGCCTGCGGCTGATCCCCAGACAACCCGAAGGGCGCGACCAGTTTAAATTTATCCTCTGCCATCTTTTTCCTCTCTTAATTTGCACATTAGATATTTTTATCTAAAACCGTTCTATTTTAACACAAATAAACGCTTGAGACCATTTAAGATAATCTATTATAACAGGACAAACGCGTAGATGTCAGCAGTCCATAATTGTTTCCATAAAGACATATCGTCCGTGCGGCTGCGCGATGTGCGCCCCTGCGCATATAGAAAACGAGCCGCCCGTACGGGCGGCTCGACAGGTGATGTTATCTTTCTTCGTCTATCGGGGCGTTGAAGTTCCCCGAATCGGCCTCCTCGATGTCGGGCACCTGATGGATGACCGCTTCGGCGTCCGGAGCGTCGCCGCTCTCATTTTCCTTATCCTTATCTTCCGGCTTATCCCCGCCGTCCTCCGGCTTATCCTCCGCGGCGCTCTCGCCGGGATGCTCCTTCTTCGGATATCCGAGAAGCTCGTCAAGCTCGTCGCCCTTGAGTATCTCCTTCTCAAGCAGCAGACGCGTGATCTCTTCCAGCCGTTCGCGGTTCTCCGTGAGTATCTCCTTCGCCTTGTTCATGCTGCCGTCTACTATCGCGCGAATCTCGAGGTCTATCGTATGGGCGACCTCTTCGCTGTAGTTGCGGTCGTCGACGATATCGTGGCCGAGGAATACCTCGTGCTGTTTGCGGCCAAGCGTCACCAGGCCGAGCTTGTCGCTCATGCCGAACTGCGTCACCATCTGGCGCGCGATCTGGGTAGCGCGCTCAAGGTCGTTGGAGGCGCCCGTCGTCACATCGCCGAAGCAGATGGATTCGGCGACGCGCCCGCCGAGCAGGACGCAGATCTTATCCGCGAGCTCCTGACGCGAGATGAGGAACCTGTCCTCTTCTGGAAGCTGGAGCGTATAGCCGAGCGCCATATGCCCGCGCGGGATGATCGAAATCTTGTGCACCGGGTCGGAGCCCTTTATCTTCGCCGCGACGAGGGCGTGCCCCGACTCGTGGTAGGCGATTATTTCGCGCTCTTTCTTGCTGATTATACGGCTCTTGCGTTCCGGCCCCGCCATGACGCGGTCGATAGCCTCTTCAAATTCCGGCATGCCGAGCATTTCCTTATCGCGCCGCGCCGCGAGTAGCGCCGCCTCGTTGACGAGGTTCGCCAGGTCGGCGCCGACAAAGCCCGGCGTACGGCGCGCGATGACGTCGAGATCGACGTCGTGCTCTATCTTCATATCACGGAGATGGACCTTGAGGATATCGCGGCGTCCGTTGACGTCGGGACGGTCCACCACCACCTGGCGGTCAAAACGTCCCGGGCGCAGCAGCGCGGGGTCGAGAATGTCGGGCCTATTGGTAGCGGCGATGAGGATTATCCCCGAACCTGCCTCAAAACCGTCCATCTCGACAAGCAGCTGGTTCAGCGTCTGTTCCCGCTCGTCATGGCCGCCGCCGAGTCCGGCGCCGCGGTGGCGTCCGACGGCGTCTATCTCGTCGATGAATATTATGCAGGGCTGATACTTACGGGCCTGTTCAAAGAGGTCACGGACGCGCGCCGCGCCGACGCCGACGAACATTTCCACAAAGTCCGAACCGCTGATGCTGAAAAAGGGGACGTCGGCCTCACCGGCCACCGCGCGGGAGAGAAGGGTCTTTCCCGTTCCCGGAGCGCCGAGCAGAAGCACGCCGCGCGGCACCTTAGCGCCAAGCTTCGTGAACCTAGCGGGGTCCTTAAGGAACTGCACGACCTCTTCAAGTTCCTCCTTCGACTCGTCGCAGCCCGCGACGTCGGCGAAGGTCACCTTTGGACGGTTGTCAAGGAACAGCTTGGCCTTGCTCTTCGCAAACCCCATAACCTTGCTGCCGCCGCCCTGCATGTTGTAGATGAAGTAGATCCAGACGCCGATCAAAAGAAGCGTCGGCAGGAGCGACGTCAGAAGCGCCGTGAGCCACGAATTCTTCGGCGGCGGCACGACTTCGACCTCGACGCCCTTCTCCGCCACTATCGAGGGAAGCGTCGCCGCGTCAAGAATATAGGTCGTGAACTGCTTGCCGGACTTCAGCGTGCCGGTAAGCTGCTCGTGGTCGATCTTGACCTTCGTCACGTTTCCGCTGTTTACCTCGCTCAGGAAGGTGCTGTAGGGCATCACTTCGCTCTGTGTGGTTTTTTTAGCGCTGTCAGGGCCCAGGAACACATTGACCAGGCTGACTACCAATACAATGAGGACGATATACATCCCCACGTTTTTAGAAATTTTCTTCAATATCCATTATCCTCGCTTTCTATTTCTATGCTTTCCTCTTCTTTTCAAAAATAAAACCGCCCGCGCCCTCCGTCAGTCCAGAGGCTCGGCGATATGCACGGCCGGAAGGTGGCGGAACTGTCCCGCGTAATCCAGGCCGTAACCGATGACAAATTCATCGGGAATGGTAAAACCGGTATATTTGACATCCACATGCTGTGTGCGGCGCTCGGCCTTGTCAAGCAGCACGCAGATCTCCAGCGACTCGGGTCCGCGCTCACGCAGAAGCTTGCCGATATATGAAAGCGAAAGTCCCGTGTCAAGTATATCTTCAACTATTATCACATGCCTGCCGTGGATATCCGTGCTCAGATCCTTCTGGATCTTGACCACGCCGCTGCTCTTGGTAGAGACGCCGTAGGACGATATGGCAAGGAAATCAAGCTGGGCGTCGACATCCGGCCCTATCTCGCGGACAAGGTCGGAGAAAAATATCACGGCCCCTTTGAGTACGCAGACGAAGACTACCTTCTTTCCCCTGTAGTCCTCACGAATCCTTGACCCGAGCTCCTTTACCTTCCTGCGAAGCTCCTCTTCCGAAAGCAATACTCTGCCTATTCTATACTCCAAAATTGAGCACTCCCTTTAGGGCAATAAATTGCAGCTTACAAACAATTAAGAATAATATCATATTTCGTATTATCTCGCCCACCATGGAAGCCTATTTTCGCAGGTATTTTTGCTAAAAATTTTCCCCGCCTTTATATCGGCCCGATGAAGCCAGCCGATACCGCGTTCCGAATAGCAGACTTCGATGTCGCGCGCCCACTGGAAACGCCAGCATCCGCCGCGCCGCACAAGTCCGGCGAGCTCGTTCGTGCGCGCGCGTGAAAGCGCGGGCAGCGAAAGCTCCGCTCCCTGAAGGCGGAGCATCTCGGCGAGGGTAAGCTCCGGCAGCTCCTTAAGCCCGCAAGTCCGCCAGGCGGCAAGCGCCGGCGGCTGATTAAAGGCGATCTTCGATATTTCCCCGCGCGCCGCGCTCTCCTTGGCCTCCACCTCGGCGCTCACCTGCTTCGCGAGGCCGAGCATCACGCCCTCAAAACCGGAGTTGAGATTCTCCTTTATCCAGGGGATGAGTATGTTTCGCACCTTGTTGCGGGTGTAATCCGATTCGTCGTTGGTGAAATCATCGCGCCAGGGAACGCCGTTTTCCCGCAGTATCCGACGCAGCTCTTCGCGGCTGAAGTCGATCACCGGACGCACGATATTGCCGCGCACCTCCGGTATGCCACGCAGCCCGGCGAGCCCGCTGCCGCGCGCAAGGTTCATCAGCTGGGTCTCCACCACGTCGTCTGAGTTGTGGCCGACGGCAATATAGGGCAGTTCAAGCCGCGCCGCCGTCTCATAAAAATGTTCGTAGCGCGCGCGCCGCCCCGCCATTTCAAAGGACTCTCCGCTCTCGCGGCAGTGGTGGACGTCGGTGACCTTGACGGCACACTCTATCCCCCAGCTCTCGCAGAGCTCCCGCACAAATATGGCGTCCTCATGCGAGCCGCCATCCCGGGTACAATGATCGAGATGCGCCGCCGCCAGACGCCCTTTAAAAAAATTTTTCAGCAGCCAAAGCATCGCCACGGAATCGCCGCCGCCCGAAAGGGCGCAGACGATGCCGGAGGCCTCCGCCCACCCCTGACGCGAGGCGGCGGCGAGAAACTTTCGCCTATAATCCATCGGCGGCCTCCGCCGCCCTCTTTCCGTAATCGCACCACGCCGCGAGTGTACAGTGGGCGCAGTCGGGCTTTCGCGCGCTGCATATGCCGCGGCCGTGTTCGAGGAAATTCAGGTGGCCGCCGCGAAAACGCTCCTGTGGCAGCGTCGCCTCCAGCAGCGCCTGTATCTTATCCGGCGGATTCTTCTCGTCGGCCCAGCCAAAGCGCTTGCTGAGGCGCGTGATATGCGTGTCGACGGGAAACCCCGGCAGTCCGAGATCGAAGCATTCGACGATCGCCGAGGTCTTCGGCCCCACGCCCGGCAGCGAAGTCAGGTACTCGCGCACCTCCGGCTGCCGCCAGCCGCGGAGCTCCTTCAGCGTATAGCCGCCGAACCGCTCCTTCACCGCCGCCAATATCTGCTGGATGCGGGCGGGCTTCGTGCTGCTCATCCCCGCGATGCGCAGCACCTCCTTAAGCTCCTCAAGGTCGGCCTGCGCCACCTCGTCCCAGGAAGAATAGGTGGCCTTCATCTTCGCGAAAGCCTTGTCGCGCAGCTTGTCGTTGGTATTCTGCGAGAGTATCGTCAATATCAGGTCGTCAAGCGGCTCCTCATACCAGAAGTCGGACGCGGGACGCGCCTCGTTTCCGTAGAGTGCCTCCAAGCCGTCAAGTATCTCCTGTACATGGTGGATGACGGCCATCATTCCGCCTCTTTCGCCACAGGAGCCTCTTTGTCTTTGCTCTCCGCCGGCTCCGTCTTTTTCTTTCCCCGCTTTTTAGGCGGGTCCACACGGTCCGTCATGACCTTCTTGTAGCGGAAAGAGCGCTCGAGCCACCCCTCAAGAGCCGCCTGCACGCGCCCATGGACGCTCTTCTTTGGATACTGCCCCTTCTCGTCCATGCTTCCCGCGGGGATGCCCGTAAGTATCTCTATCCCCTCGTCTATGCTCGAAATGCTCCAGATATGGAACCTGTTTTTCCTCACCGCCTCCGTCACCTCATGGTTCAGCATGAGATGCTGCTCGTTCTGAACGGGAATGATGACCCCCTGCTTTCCCGTGAGGCCGCGCGCCTTGCAGTAGCGGAAGAAGCCCTCTATCTTCTCGTTGACGCCGCCGATCGGCTGAATGAATCCCATCTGGTCGACGGAGCCGGTGACCGCGATCCCCTGATTGAGCGGGATACCGGCGATCGCCGATATCAGGCAGTAAAGCTCCGTGGACGAGGCGCTGTCGCCCTCGATCCCGCCGTAAGTCTGCTCAAAGGCGATACGGGCGCTGACGGAGAGCGGGAATTCCCGCGCGTACATCCGCCCGAGATAGCTCGTGAGTATCATCAGCCCTTTGTTGTGTATCGGGCCGGTCATGCTCACCTCTCGTTCGATGTTGACGACGCCCTCCGCCCCCATAAATACGTTGGCGGTTATGCGTACCGGCGAGCCGAAAGAATGGTCTATCAGCTGCGAAACTGTGAGGCCGTTTATCTGACCTACGACCTCGCCCTCGGTATCGATGCGGATGACGCCCTTGCGGTACTCATCAAGGACCTTGTCCTCCCACATATCGGCGCGGAATACCTTCTCCTCAAGGGCCTTGCGCACATGGTCGACGCCGACGAGCTTCTTGCCGCCGGCCTTCGCGCAGGCCGTCGACTCGACCAGGATCTCGGCGATCTTATTAAGCTGTGTCGAAAGCTTGTTCCGGTCCTCCGCGAGACGCGAGGCCCATTCGATGACCTCGCCGACGGCGGCCGCGGTAAAGTTGAGCCGGCCCTCGCGCGCGACGAAGCCCGCGACGAACTGCGCGATCTGATACTCGCTCTCGGCGGTGCGCGGCATCTCCGAGTCAAACTCGGCCTTTATCTTAAAGACCTTCTGGAACTCGGGGTCATATATATTGAGCAGATAGTAAAGGTAGGGGGTGCCTACGATCACCACCTTCATATCAATCGGTATAGGCTCCGGACGCAGCGAGGATACCGGTATATAACCGAGCTGCTCGCCGAGATTCTCTATCGAGAGTTCACGGTAGCGCAGGACTCGCTTCAGCACATCCCAGGACATAAACTGGCGCAGCAGCTCGTCGGCGTCCAGCAGCAGGAAGCCGCCGTTCGCGCGGTGCATCGCGCCGGGGGTGATGCGGCGGAAATCCGTATAAAGATTCCCCTGCCGGTTTTCATAATCCACCTTGCCTACGAGGTTATAGTAAATCGGGTTCGTCTCACAGATCACGGGTGCGCCGTCGTGCGGATTGTTAGAGATGAAGGCGTTCACCTCGTAGCGGGAAAAGTCGACCTCGGCGGCGTCGTCGCGCACGGCGGCGAGGAATACGTTGAAATTGGCGATAAGATCCTCCGTGAGGTCGTCGAGCCACTTCGCGAGCTTTTCGTTAGGCATGTGCTTGCCGCGCAGCTCCGTAAGAATGGGCGCGATCGCCACCCGGCAGATCTGACTCTCCAGCTCCTTGATCTTCTCCTTGAGCTCCTTTTCCCACTCGCGGATGAGACGCAGCTTCTCCAGCGTCTTCTGCGAGATTTCCTCGGAGACCTTCTGCAGCGCCTCCTGTTCCGTTTCCGAAAGCTTTTCAAACTCCTCCTGCTGCATCTCGCGGCGGACGAGCTGTTTTTCTCCCTCTTCTTCCTTTTTCTCGGCTTCGCCCTGTCCATCCTCATTTGAGGGCAGCGGCGGCGCCATTATCAGCGGCAGGTTGACAAAACCCTGCGGCGTGCGCTTGATCGCGAAATCCTTCGATTCGGCCCACTTCCGCAGCTCTTCCATGATCGCGTTGACCTCGTCCTGGAAGGACTTCACCAACTGCGCCTTGTTATCCTCGAATTCGTTGTTGTCGAAGGCCTTCGCGAGCGCCGTCTTGAGATCCTCGATCGCGTCCTCGGCGTCCTTCGCAAGCTCGCGCCCCTTGCCGGCGGGCAGGTTGATCGCCAGCGGCAGGCTCGGGTCGTCGAAATTATAGACATATACCCAGTCGTCCGGCGCTGGCATATCGGCGGCGGAGCGTTTCAGCTCCTCCAGCGCGTAGGTGGTGCGGCCGCATCCCGGCTCGCCTACCATAAAAATGTTATAACCCTTGCTCTGCACCGAGAGGCCAAAGCCGACGGAACGCACTGCGCGCTCCTGTCCGATCAGCCCCGTGAGCTTGTCCAGCCCCTTTGTCGTCTTAAAGCCAAGGGCCTCCAGGTCGGCCGCGCGGCGAAGTTTGTCGGCGGAAAGTTGTTTATCCTTTATGAGAGACATTAAGCTCCTCCTGATCATTTTCGGTTTTAAGTTCAAAGAAATGCCCGCCCGCGGCCCGCCAAGGGCAGGCTCCTGCGGCGCGGACACCGCAACATGCCTAATCTATAACAAATGTTAATATTAGTCAAAGGGAAATTTTCTCATTGAGCCTTAGCGGTAAAAAAATATTGTTATATTTATAAAAAGTACGGACAAAAATAAGGAGAACAACCAAAGCTGTCCTCCTTTTCGATCTCGATTTCTTTTATAAAATATTGATAATATAAAGAAATACTGCTGAAGTTAGATTTTCTCTACGTCGGAAGCATGGGGACCCTTGCTGCCCTGGGTAATCTCGAAGCTTACTTTCTGACCCTCATCAAGTGTTTTGAAACCGTCGCCCTGGATAGCGCTGAAGTGGACAAATACATCGTTGCCTTCGTCAGTTGTGATGAATCCATAACCCTTCGTTGCGTTAAACCATTTTACTGTGCCGTTGCTTTTCAAGGTGTTGCCTCCCAACAGGAAATATTTATAGCATCGGCTTGCGCCGACTTTTATACTTTATACTTTAATGCACAGCTTGTCAAGGTCATTTACTTAATTTTCAGCTTATTTAGCTATTTTTCATGAAGCTAAGTAATATTTCTGAACCAACGAATCATAAAGCCCGTAATATTTAGAAATTATAATTATAGTTTAAAAACAGGCGATTTATTCTTCTGTGGAAAATGCTTAGAAAAATTTCTCATAAAAGTACCGTTAAAACTATTGTTTGATGTTAATTGATGTATTATAATATCTCCGTAACATCAGTATTGGTTAAATGTAGTTCCCAGGAGGGATATATAGATATGGATATGAATAAACTGACACAGAAATCACAGGAGGCCTTCTACGAGGCGCAGAATATCGCCGTCCGCCACGGACATCAGGAGGTGGACGCCGAAAATCTTGCGCTCGCGCTGCTGCGGCAGGAGAACGGGCTCATCCCGCGCCTCTTCGACAAAATGAACATCCCGGTGGAGAGCCTCGCCGGCGCCATTGAAAACGAGCTCAACAAGAAACCGCGGGTATCGGGGGCGGGACAGGAGACGGGCAAGATATATGTCTCTCAGCGCCTCTCCAAGATCCTCGTCAGGGCGGAGGACGAGGCCAACGGACTAAAGGACGAATACATCTCCGTCGAGCACCTCTTCCTCGCGATACTCTACGAGACAAAGGGCGCCCCACTCGGCAGGATCTTTGAGACCTTCGGCATCACCCCCGAAAAATTCCTCAAGACCCTCTCCGAGGTGCGCGGCAATCAGCGCGTCACCAGCGACAACCCCGAGGACACCTACGACGCGCTGGAAAAATACGGGCGCGACCTCGTGAAGGCGGCGCGTGAAAACAAGCTCGACCCCGTCATCGGACGTGACGAGGAGATACGCCGCACCATCCGCATACTGAGCCGCAAGACGAAGAACAACCCCGTGCTCATCGGCGAGCCGGGCGTCGGCAAGACGGCCATCGCCGAGGGGCTCGCGATCCGCATCATGCGCGGGGACGTGCCGGAAAACCTCAAGGACCGCATCATCTTCGCGCTCGACATGGGCTCCCTCATCGCGGGCGCCAAGTTCCGCGGCGAATTTGAGGAACGCCTGAAGGCCGTCCTCGACGAGGTGAAAAAGAGCGAGGGACGCATCATCCTCTTCATCGACGAGCTGCATACCATCGTGGGGGCGGGCAAGACCGACGGCGCGCTCGACGCGGGCAACATGCTCAAGCCGCTGCTGGCGCGCGGAGAACTGCACTGCATCGGCGCGACGACGCTTGAGGAATACCGCCAGTACATCGAGAAGGACGCCGCCCTTGAACGGCGCTTCCAGCCGGTCATGGTGGAGCCGCCGAGCGTCGAGGACACGGTATCCATCCTGCGCGGCCTCAAAGAGCGCTTCCAGGTGCACCACGGCGTAAGGATTCAGGACAGCGCGCTCGTCGCGGCGGCGACGCTTTCAAACCGCTACATCACGGACCGCTTCCTGCCCGACAAGGCCATCGACCTTATCGACGAAGCCTGCGCGATGATACGCACGGACATCGATTCCCTGCCGACGGACCTCGACTCTGTCAACCGCCGCGTAATGCAGCTGGAGATCGAAGAGGCGGCGCTGAAACTCGAAAAGGACAAGGCGAGCAAGGAACGGCTCGACGCCCTCCAGAAAGAGCTTGCCGACGCCAAGGAGCACGCCAACACCCTGCGGGCGCAGTATGAGGTAGAAAAAGAGAACATCGTTAAAATACGCTCGATGCGCGAAGAGATCGAAAAGGTGCGCCACCAGATAGACGAGGCGGAGCGCAATTACGACCTCAATCTCGCCGCCCAGCTCCGTTACGGCACGCTCAGCAAACTTGAGGGAGACCTCAAGATAGAGGAGGAAAACCTCAGCGGCATCGAAGGCGGCGGTCCGAAACTGCTGCGCGAAGAGGTTACGGAAGAGGAGATTGCCGAGATCGTCGCGAAATGGACGGGCATCCCCGTCACGCGCCTTGTAGAGGGAGAGCGCGAGAAGCTGCTCCATCTCGACACGGTGCTCCACGAGCGCGTCGTCGGACAGGACGAGGCCGTCAACCTGGTGGCCGACGCCGTCCTGCGTGCGCGTTCCGGCATCAAGGACCCGAAGCGCCCGATAGGCTCCTTCATCTTCCTCGGCCCCACCGGAGTCGGAAAAACAGAGCTGGCGAGGGCTCTCGCGGAATCGCTCTTTGACTCCGAGGACAACATCGTGCGCATCGACATGTCGGAATACATGGAAAAGCACTCCGTCTCCCGCCTTGTGGGAGCGCCTCCGGGATACGTCGGCTACGAGGAGGGCGGACAGCTCACAGAGGCGGTGCGCCGCCATCCCTACTCCGTAGTGCTCTTTGACGAAATAGAGAAGGCACACCCAGACGTATTCAACATCATGCTGCAGATCCTTGACGACGGACGTGTGACAGACAGCCACGGGCGCACGGTGAACTTCAAAAACTGCGTCATCATCATGACCAGCAACATCGGCGCGCAGATACTGATCGACGGCATGGACGACGACGGCAAACTCGCCGAGGGCGCGGTGGAAGAGGTCATGGGGCTTATGCGCACGAAATTCCGCCCCGAATTCCTCAACCGCGTGGACGAGATGATATGCTTCAAACCGCTGACGCTGAAGGACATCCGCCAGATAGTGCGCCTCATCCTCAGGCAGCTCGAACTGAGGCTGCATGACCGCAATATCAACCTCGAACTTACCGACGGAGCCCTCGACGTCTGCGCGAAAAATGGCTATGACCCCATCTACGGGGCGCGCCCGCTCAAACGCTACGTCCAGAAGGCCCTCGAGACGTCTATCGCGCGCGCCATCATCGCTGGAGACATCCGCGACGGCGGCACGATCCACGTCGTCGAAAAAGACGGGGCGATCGACATGCGGTTCGAGAACCACAAAACCGACTGATAAAGGCCGGTATCCGGCAGGAAAATCAGGGTAAGCGCATCAAGTCTTTTGAAGAATATTGCGCAGCCCGTGCTGCCGGACGGCGGCATTTTTCGCTTTCACATGGCAGTGGAAGGCCGCGGTGAACATTTACAGAAGGGAAACCGCAGCGTTTTTCTTAATATCCGTAAAGTAATTTACGGCGAACGTTGCGAAAGCGATAAAAATGACGCCGCCCGGCGGCATGGGCGCAGACGGATAATTTTCATGCTTTTACCCTGGCAGGAAGATAAACCGGGTGTAAAAAGCCCGGTTTTTATTTATAATATCCAACGTATTATCATTAAGGAGGAAATTTTATGGCTGAAAAAATGGAATTCCAAAGCGAGGCTAAACAGGTCCTGGAGTTGATGATCAACTCCGTCTACTCAAACCCCGACATCTTCGTGCGCGAGCTGATATCGAACGCCTCCGACGCGATCGACAAACTGCGCATAGAGAGCCTGAGCCGTCCGGAGCTCGCCGAATACGCGAAAAACGGACGCATCGACATCACGATAGACAAAAAGGCGGGGACGCTCACCATCTCCGACAACGGCATCGGCATGGACAGGGACGACCTCGTCTCATTCCTCGGCACGATCGCGCGCAGCGGCACCGGCGAGTTCATCCGCGCGATGCAGGAGGCCAAAAACGGCGCGAACAGCGACCTCATAGGGCAGTTTGGCGTCGGCTTCTACTCGAGCTTTATCGCCGCCGACCGCGTCACCGTCGAGACGATGAAGGCTGGCGGCAGCGAAAGCTGGAAGTGGGAATCGACCGGCGACGGCACCTACACGATCGACGGCGGCAGCCGCGCGGGCCACGGAAGCTCAATCACCCTCCACATGAAAAAGGAGGAGCAGTCGGGCGACGACCACGACATCACGAAAGATTACCTCTCGGAGTGGACGCTGCGCGGCATCATCAAAGAATACTCCGACTTCGTCACCTATCCGATCTACCTTACCGACGTTGAGAAGGAAAAGAAAGAGGATGAAAAAGAGGAGCCCGTCAACTCAATGAAGGCTCTCTGGACGCGCCCGCAGAAGGACATAAGCGACGACGAGTTCAACGACTTCTACCGCCACATCTCGCACGACTGGGAAAACCCGCTTGAGCGCATATACTACAAGGCGGAGGGCACGAGCGAATTCCGCGCGCTGCTCTTCATCCCCTCGCGCCCGCCGATGGACCTCTTCTACCAGGACGGCAAACACGGGGTACAGCTCTACATCCGCCGCGTATTCATCATGAACGACTGCAAAGAGCTGATCCCCGAATACATGCGCTTCATCAAGGGCGTCGTGGACTCCGAGGACCTCTCGCTCAACGTCTCGCGCGAGATGCTCCAGCAGGACCGCCAGACGGCGCAGATCAAGAACAGCCTCGTAAAGAAGATCCTCGACACCCTGCACAAGATGCGGAAGGACCAGCCCGACAGCTACAACAAGTTCTGGCAGACCTTCGGCGTCGTCCTTAAAGAGGGCATCATCTCCGACCTGCGCCACCGCGAGGATATCATGAAACTTTGCCTCTTCGACGTCTCGGAGGGCGACAAGACGACGCTTGAAGATTACCTCATCAACATGCCCGCGGGTCAGGACAAAATATACTACCTCGCCGGTTCGTCGCTCAAAAACCTTAAAAACTCCCCGAAACTTGAGGCCTTCAAAAAGAAAGGCATCAAAGTGCTGCTCCTCGGCGACCCCGTGGACGAGATATGGGTAAACCACGCGCGCAAATTCGACAAATACGACTTCGTCTCCGCCGCCGCCGAAAACCTCATGCTGCCGGAGGGGGAAAAAGACGAGAAAAAAGACTCCGAGATCGAAAAGAGCGGCCTCGTGAAAAAGCTTAAAGATGCCCTCGGCTCGCTCGTGGAGGACGTCAAAGTCTCCGACCGCCTCGTGGATTCGCCGGTCTGCTTCGTGCAGAAGGGCGAAGAGATATCGCCGCAGATGAGGAACCTCTTCCGCTCGATGGGACAGGAGGTCCCCGAAGAAAAGCGCGTCATGGAGATCAACCCAGACAACGCCCTCATCAAAAAGATCGCCGACGAGTCGGAGAGGGAAAACTTCAACGCCGAAGACTGGTCGCACCTCCTCATGGGCCTCGCCTCCATCGCCGACGGCGAGCCGGTGCCCGACGGACAGCAGTTCACGAACCTCGTCAGCAAACTGCTGGAGAAATAAACGCCCCGGCGGTTGCGCCATGCGCTCCGCAAAAGGCCGCGCCGCCGCGTAAGACGATAGACATCGGCGCGAAAAAAACCAATAAAAAACTCCCCCGCTCCGCACAGGTACGGGGGAGATTTTTTATTGGCCCTTTCGCTATCTTATCCACATCGAGCGATGGCCGGCGTCCAGAATATCGCCGCGCACCTCGGCGCTGAAAAAACGCCGCAGCCCCTCCGTTAAAGCGTCAAGCACATTCTGGGCAGTATCCTGCGGCAGTTCTCCAAGTATCTCCGAGACAAAAAAGATATTTCTACTCTCAGGCGTGATGATAGCGTGCCGCGACTGCTTCCAGACGAAGTGCCGCGTAACGATCATGCCGCCGTCGGCGTAGCTCACCTCGCCGGGCGGGATATCGACGCCCGCCTCTCCGTTCAGCGCCGTAAAAGAGTCGCCCTGACGGGAAAGACGCAGCGCAAGCCCCTCCCGCAGCGCGTCAATGTCAAAGCCTCCCGCGGGAACCAGATAACTGAGCGAGACCGCGTTATAAAAATCGACGAAGGGGTGGATGCTGAAGGGGCTCTCGCTCTTCCCCGCGCGCCGCGTCAGGGCCTCTATCGAGCTGGGAAAATCCTTTCGCGGCGCTCCGGCCCCCTTCATCCGCTCGCTCCACGGCTTGATAAAGGGGTGCGACTGCGGGTTGCCGTAGGCCTTGGACGCCGCGGCGGCGTTCCGCCAGCCCTCGCGGAGAAAGGCCGTCACCGGCTCGCTGTCGGTGGGAACTGACATCCCCTCGGCAGCCGCGACGACCAGCCTCATTCCCGGAAAATAATCAAAAATACCGGCTTCGATAGAAAAATCCACGGCGTCATTCTCCTTTCAAAGAAAAACTCTGATTAAATCATTTTATCGGTTAAATCTATAACATATATTCCTACCGTTTTTTACATATAACATAAAACTCCGATGCCGCCTAGCACTCGCCGCCTATCTTCAGCTTACCCTGCGCGACCGGCAGCCAGTAGCGCAGATAGAGCATCGAGGCCGCCGCGAATACCGCGAGGCCCATGACGCGGAAGGTGTTGCTGACCCCCAGATATGGCGAGAAACAGCCGTAAACGAGGGGGCTTATCATCCAGCCGGAGTCGATGACGAGCAGCACAAGTCCCGTAGCCTTAGGATGATAGGCGGCGGGCAGCATATCGCCGACAAGCGCGAGATCCGTGGGAAAGCCGATCCCGATCCCAACGCCGAATAAGAGCCCAAAGAGTACGAACATTGAGGACGTCGAGCTGAAAGACAACCCCAGCAGCGCGAATCCCATCAGCGCCGCCGCGGGCGCGGCTAGCCTCACGCGCGGGATACCCGCGATCAGCCGGAAACCCACCGTGCGGATGAGCACCGCCGCAAAGGCGCTGGCGATCATAAAATAAGAGACGGAGACCGACCTGGCGTTCGCGAGCGAGGCCATAGAGATCATCATCGCGTCGGCCAGCGACATCGTGGCGGCGGTAAAGAGCAGCGCCTTGACCCCCTTGACCTTAAAGAGATCGGAATAACGCCCCCACTGCTTCTCGGCCTTGCCAGAATAGCTGAGGTCCTTCACAAAGCAGCTCACCGCCGCGCAGGCCAGCGCCGTCAGCGCGGGAAACCAAATATAAAGCTCGTTGAAATTATGATGCAGGAGCCATTCGCTAAAAGGGACGACCGTCGCCAGCGGCAGCATCGAACCGGTGGTAAAGAGCGCGAAACCGATGCCGCGCGACCTCTCGTCCAGCAGGATAGACTGCGCGGCCACCGTCGCCACCACAAATACGCTGACGCTGACGCCGAGCATCGCGCGGAAAAAGAGCAGCAGAAGCGGACTGTTCAGCGAAAGGGCGATCCCCGCCGCCATCGCGACGCAGAGAAGCGAACTGCCGATCAGCGAACGCCGGATATCGAGCCGCTCCATCACCACGCTGCCGATGGGGCGGCAAAGCAGCATGACCATATAAAAGATACTCAGAAAAAGCCCTACGGCCTGGGGAGAGGCCCCCATCCGCTCATAAAAGGGGCCGAACAGGAAATAAATATTCGTGACGCAGGTGATGCCGTAATATGCCAGGAAAATCAGAAATATCTGGCGGTTGTCCTTCATATTCTCTCCTCCTGCCTTCAAAAAAGGCGCCCTCCGCAAGAGGGCGCCTGAAAACACTTCGTAAACGGGGCTACTCTTCCTCTTCTTTGCGCTCCTGGGCCGCCTGTTCGATGACCTTCTTCGCGATATCGCCGGGGACCTCTTCATAATGGCTGTACTCCATCGAGAAGGAGCCGCGTCCCGAAGTCATCGAGCGGAGGATGATCGCGTAGCGGAACATCTCCGAAAGCGGGCACTGGGCCTTCACTATCTGGAGCTTGCCTTCGCTGTCGATGCCCATGATGCGTCCGCGGCGGCTGTTGAAGTCGCCCATGACGTCTCCGAGGCACTCCTCGGGCACCGTGACCTCGACATTCATCACCGGCTCCATAAGGATCGGGTTCGCCTGCTCCATACACTTCTTGAAGGCGATCGAGGCCGCTATCTTAAAGGCCATTTCCGAAGAGTCAACGTCGTGATACGAGCCGTCGAAGATCGCGCAGGAGAAGTCCGTCGCCGGATAACCCGCGAGGAATCCGCGCGCCGCCGCCTCGCGGAGACCCTTCTCCGCCGCGGGGATATAGTTCTTCGGCACCACGCCGCCGACCACCCTGTCGATGAACTCGATGCCCGCGTTCTTATCGAGCGGCGCGAGCTCAAACCAGACGTCGCCGTACTGGCCGCGTCCGCCGGACTGCTTCTTGTGCTTGCCCTGGGCGCTGGCCTTCTTCTTTATCGTCTCGCGGTAGGGCACCTTCGGCGTGCGGGTGTCGAGATCCACCTTATAGCGCTCCTTGATCTTCGAGAGCATGATATCGAGGTGCATATCGCCCATACCGGAAAGCACCGCGTCGTTCGTCTCCGGGTTCTTCACGAACGAGAGGGTGCGGTCCTCCTTGAGCATCTTCGTGATCGCGTTGCCGAGCTTGTCCTCGTCGGCGCGGCTCTTCGGGAAAACCGCCACGCTGTAGACCGGCTTCGGGAACTTTATCGGGCGGAACTGCAGAACCTCGCCCTTGACGCCGAGCGTATCTCCGGCGATCGTGCTCTCCAGCTTCGGAATGGCGACGATATCGCCGAGGACGATCTCCTTGCCCTCCGTGCTCTCCTTGCCCTTCATGAAGCGGAAAGAGCTGATGCGCTCCTCCTGGTCCTCTGTGACATTATAGATTGTCTGGTCGCTTGTGAGATGTCCGGAGAAGACCTTCACGAACGAGAGCTTGCCGACATAGGGGTCGACCATCACCTTAAAGACGAAGGCGAGGAAGGGGCCGTTCTCGTCGGGCGGGATATTGACCACCTCTTCGCCCTTCAGCGCCGCGCGGTGCAGCATATCCTTCGGCGATGGCATATACTCCACAATCATATCCATCAGCTGCGGCACGGCGATATTGGCCGAGCCCGAACCGGGGATGATCGGATAAATCGAACGGGCGCAGACCGCCTTGCGCAGGACGCCGAGCAGCTCCTCCGTGGAGAGCTCCTCTCCGTCGAGATAGCGCATCATCAGCTCGTCGTCGGCCTCCACGGCGCGCTCAACCAGCGTCTCGCGGGCCGCGGCCACGGCGTCGGCCATATCGGCGGGCACGTCGCCCTCCGTATACTCGCTGCTGCCGTCGCCCTTGTACATATATGATTTTCCGGTGAGGACGTTTACCACACCTTTGAATTCAAGCTGGCTGCCGATCGGCAGGTATAACGGCACCGCGCGGTCGGAAATATTTTCCTGTATATCTGCTACGACATTGTCAAAGTCGGTATTTTCCCGGTCAAGTTTGCTGACGAAAAATATTGCGGGCGTCTCAAAAGTCTCTGCGAAGTCCCATACGCTCTGCGTCTGCACCTCAACGCCGGAGGTGGCGTTCACAAGAACGAGGGTGCCGTCCGCGACGCGCATCGCGCTGCGCTGCTCGCCGACGAAGTCGGCGAAGCCCGGCGTATCCAGTATATATAAGGTCTTATTCTTATATGGAATCGTGGAAAGCGAAGTGCTGATAGAAATGCCGCGCTTCTGCTCCTCCGAGTCAAAGTC
Source organism: Cloacibacillus sp. (assembly GCF_020860125.1). Classification (NCBI taxonomy): domain Bacteria; kingdom Thermotogati; phylum Synergistota; class Synergistia; order Synergistales; family Synergistaceae; genus Cloacibacillus; species Cloacibacillus sp. Next base: position 63,951 of record NZ_JAJBUX010000093.1, read on the forward strand.
GGAAACGGTATTCTTATCTTCGACCCTGCCCATGCGCGAGATCAAGCCCGCATCAAAGAGAAAAGCCTCGTTAAGTGTGGTCTTTCCCGCGCCTCCGTGTGAAATGAGTGCGATACTGCGAATGTCTTCCGGTTTACGTGTCCCCATTACTTTCACTCCTTCTTTGCTGTTGAAGCTTCATATAAGGTTATCGCATTTGACCCATTGATGATACTTGTAATGTTAGGTTACGTCAAGAAAAAAGAGCTTCCGGCGGCGGCGCGCGCCCCCCAAAAAGAGACCGCTGTTTTAACATAGACGGCGCCACGAGCCTCCAGGGCCGCTGGTTTGGGGGGGTTTTGGTGTAAAAAAAAAAGGGGGGGGGGGGGGGGGGGGG
>NZ_JAJBUX010000094.1 GCF_020860125.1 Cloacibacillus sp.
ATATAATATTTAATATGGGGCATGTTGTCAATAAAAAAAATAACAAGAATACGTAACTTTTGATAAAAGATAAGGTTATTATTCCAAATCAATGTTAAAAATAGATATAAATAACAAAAGAGTGCAAATATATAAAGAAGATGTATAAAATTACCATGCCATTTTATATAAAAATAGGTCCTTGACTTTTTTCTTATAGTCATTTTTGTCGGTAGGTGCAAACAGAATGATATTTTTTTAAAAGCGTGGGCTAAGAGTTTTTTTTGAAATTTATTTCGAGAGTTTATTTTTAGTTGCTAATAATATGTGATTGACATATCTATCATTGGCGAAAGATAATATATCATTTAATTTATACGGTAATATTCGTTAAATAGATGATAAAATATAATCGATAAGATTAGTCTGAAAATAAGCGAATATCACGAGGAGGCAGCGTGTAATGACATATAAGATCATGGTGCTCAACACCGGTTCAACATCTACTAAAATGGCGGTCTACTTTGACGAGAAGAAGGCCGTTCAGAAAGAGTTTGAACACACGAAAGAATTTCTTGAGAGATATCCCTATATGTCGGACCAGCTGCCGATGCGTCAGGAGCTGGCCGACGACTTTATGAAAGAGGCCGTCGCCGAATACGGGGCCTTCGACGCGATAGTCGCGCGCGGCGGGATACTGCCGCCGATACACGCAGGCGGCTATGAGATAAACGACGTTATGGTGGACTATCTGCTCAATGTCTGCGCGGAGGAACACGCCTCGAACGTCGCGGCCTGCATCGCCTTTGAACTGCGGCGAAAGTATGATATTCCGCACGCATATATCTACGACGGTATTTCGACGGACGAGCTGGAGCCTGTAGCCCGCATCAGCGGTATTCCCGATATGCCGCGTGTCTCCGTGACACACTGCCTCAACATGCGCGCTACGGCGCACCGCGCGGCGGCGGAGATGGGGCGCTCCTATGGAGACTGTACCTTCATAATCGCGCATCTCGGCGGCGGCATCTCGATGTCGCTGCATAAGAATGGACTCATCGCCGATGTGGTCGGGGACGACGAAGGTCCATTCTCGCCTGAGCGCGCTGGCGGCCAGCAGGTGATCCAGCTGATAAAATATCTGGTCAGAAAGAATAAAACCGACATGCGCGACAAACTGCGCGTCATGCGCGGCGACAGCGGCCTCTTCGGTTACCTTGGCACCAGCGACGCCCGCCGTGTAGAAGAGATGATCGCCGTGGGCGACGAAAAGGCGCGGCTGGTATATGAGGCGATGGCGCTTCAAATAGCTAAATTTATCGCCAACCTAGCCGCCTCCGTCTGCGGCATGGCGGACGCGGTCATCCTTACCGGCGGCCTCGCGCACTCAAAGATACTCACGGACGAGATCGAACGCCGTATTGGTTTTATCGCCCCCGTGAAGCTCTATCCCGGAGAAAATGAGATGGAGTCGCTCGCGCATGGGGCCTACCGGATACTCAGCGGCAGCGAGCGCGCAAGGGTATTCCGATACGACAAATGACGGCGGTAATTTTCCGCCGCGGCCTCTCCTGCAGCAAAAAATCTATTGCGCCAATGCGAAAAACATTATAGGATAAGGGGATAAGTGAAAAATCTAAAACGAACAGGGGGACATCCATGAAAGCATCGCTTATCCAGCTGGAAATAAAAGAGACGGAGGCCCACGAAGATCTTATCGAACGGGTCTTCGGGCTGATAGACGGCTGCCGCGGCTCCGACATCATCGTGCTGCCGGAGCTGTGGCATATCGGGATATTGAGTTACCGTACGATCTGGAACTTCGCGGAGGAAAAGGATGGACCGCTGATGCGCCGCATCTCCGAAAAGGCGAAGGAGCTCGGGGCCTTCATCCACTGCGGGAGCTTCGTCCATAAAGAGGGGGATAAGATATACAACACGAGCCTCCTCTTCGACAGGAAGGGCACCGATATCGCGGAATACCGCAAGATACACCTCTTCTCCTGTTACGGGCGCGAGGCAGATTCATTTACGCACGGCACAGAGCCGGTCGTTGTCGATACCGAATTTGGTAAACTGGGACTTGCCATCTGTTACGATATAAGGTTTCCCGAGCTCTTCCGTATGATGACGCTCGGCATGGGCGCGGAAATATTCATCGTCCCCGCCGCTTGGCCCCAGCCGCGCGGCGAGGCCTTTAAGATACTCAACAAAGTTCGCGCGATGGAGAACTCAGCCTGCCTTTTGTCGTGCAACCTGATCGGCCCTTACAAACATCTTACAATGGTGGGGGAGAGCGGCGTCATCGACCCCTGGGGCGAGATGCTCACGGAGATCCTGCCTGGAGAGGGGATCATTGAAGGCGAGGCCTCCGCTGAGACCGTGCGCCAGACCCGCCGCGAATTCCCTGTCTTTGACGACGTGAGGCTGATGGAATCCGTGTTTTAGCGGCGAAGCGCCGCTTCGAGCAGCATCTCCGAAATCTTTTCCCGTACTATCCGCATAACGCCACGCACACCGTCGCCGCCGCTGACAAGCGGCATGAGGGAACCGCAGAGCTCCCTCTCAGAGACGATGGTTCTCTCTTCTTCGGTAAGCTCCGCCACCGCCTCTCGGCATCTCTTTTCGAGGATAATGCCGAGAGCCTCGGCGGAAAGCGCTCCAAATTCTATCACCGCGTCAAAGCGCGCGAATAGCGGCGCTCCAAGGCGCTCCTTCGCCTCCGCGGCGGAGGCGTAGTTAGAGGTGCAGATTATGACCGCGTTTTTTACCTCGGCGCAGTAGTTTCGGTCTTCGTATATCCCCTCGTCAAAGAGCTGGTAAAAGGCGCTGTGAAAGAGCGGATTCGGCTTGTCGAACTCGTCGAAGAGAATTACGGAAGACTCGCGCTCCATCAGGTCCTTGGCGAGAGAGTCGCCTGTGTGGCGTCCGCCGAAGAGATAAGGCGCGAACTCGTTGCTGTGGAACATCGAGAACTGACGGCAGAATAATTTCTGTCCCGCCACCTCGCTTAGATACTTCGCCGTCTCCGATTTGCCGACGCCCGTGGGGCCGTAAAAGAGCAGCACGAGCGGCTTTAAGAGTTTTCCTGCCGCAAGCGGATAGAGGGCGGTGAGAAGCCGATGCTTAACTTTCTCCTGGCCGATGATGACCTGAGGGTATTCTTTGTCTATCCTTTTAAGCCCCTCGATATCCAAGGTCTTATATTCGTGTTTTATGACCTTTACGCGGCTGTGCAGGCCGCGGAACTGCGACACGAGATTCGCCGGAGGATTTTGCAGATACAGCGACTCCACCTCAAACTGATCGATGAAACTTAAAAAAGAATGCAGTGCGCTCTCGCTGATCGAGGCGTACTGCTCCGAGTAGGCGACGAGGCAGGGAATGACAAGCCGCTCCTCCTGCTTCTCCGCGGCGTCGCAGCCGCGTTTGCTCTGTATCTTGAAGGTATGCTCCCTCATCTTCTTGTCGCTGTATATTGCCAGTTCGCTTATCGTGGTAAGCGCCTTGTTTCGCGGCAGGCGGCGTTTGAAATTATATTTTGGCCCGTAAAAGAAAATAATTTTCTTTATCATTAATAATCATTCCTTTGTGAATAAAATCTCTAAAAATAAACTCCTTACATTTATGAATTATATATAGTTTAGTCTGAGTAATCAGAAAATTAAGTTGACAATATCACTAACTAGTGTTATTCTACAGCCAACAAGAGATAAGTCAATCCACTGAAAACTAGATAGAGATGAGGGGTTTGAGATGGACTCCAAGGACAGACTGAACGGCAAATTCATCATCGCACTTGGAAGGACCTATCGCAACGCGCACCGAAGATCTAACGAGCTGTTCCGTAGTAAGGGGCTGACTCTGCTGCAGTTTACAGTACTTGAGCTTCTATATAATCGAGGAGAACAGACGATACAGCAGATAATCGACAAAGTTCTCTCAAGCAGCGGCAACATCACGGTGGTGGTAAGGAATTTAGAGCAGATGAAGCTTGTTTACCGCCGTGATAATCCAAACGACAGGCGCTCTTATCTTATTGGAATAACTCAAGAGGGCAAGGAACTGATGGATGTTACCTTTGCTAAACATATGTCCAACCTTGCCGAGGCTTTTTCAAAACTGACGACGGAAGAGAAAGAACAGGTCGTCTCTATACTGAAGAAATTACGATAAAAAAAGGCTTAACGGCTTTTAAATATTTTGTGTATAGTAATATCACTAATTAGTGATACTGCCACAGATGTTGCTTGCATAAAAATGAACAAAGTGAGAGGTGATGCAGTGCCGCGCGGTTTTTTAGTAGGGTAATAAATGAAATTTTTCACATGACGCAAAAGACCACACACAACCACACACGGCAACAGAGAAACAGATGTACCATTTATTCGAATGGAGGGGAATCATGCTAGAACATTGGACCGCTTATCAACCCGAACTTGCAAAGTCTTACGAAGAGAAAGGCTATTGGAAGAGAGAGAACTTCTCTCAGGTTTTCGATAACATTGCGGAACGTTTCTGGGATCGTGAAGCCCTCGTAGGCGGAGAACAGCGCTTCACCTACGGAGAGCTTAAAAAAGGATCAGACCGTCTTGCCCTGCACTTCCTGAAGATGAGGCTTAAGCATGAAGACCGTATAGTCATTCAGCTGACAAACATACCCGAGTTTGTTTTTATCTACCTCGCGCTTCAAAAGATCGGCGTTATTCCCGTAATGTGCTTGGCCCAGCACAGATATACGGAGATATCACAGATCGCGGCAAAGGCAAAAGCGGTCGGCTACATTATACCAGGTTTTGCGAATAAATTTAACTACGTGGAATTGGTCGATCAGGTGGCCGCCGAGCTGCCCTATATGAAATATAAAATGATCGCGGGACTCAACCAGGAGATCCCCGAAGGATACCTCTATGTCAACGACCTTCTCAAGGTCCCCGCGGAGGGTGAGGACGACCCTGAACTGCTGAAAAAGTATCTGCCCGACCCGCACGATGTCTGCATTCTGCTGCTTTCCGGCGGCACGACGGGCATCCCGAAGCTCATCCCGCGCGAATACAACGCCTACCGCTACGTCGCGGAGGAGTCGAGCCGCGAACTCGGATATAACATGTACACGGTGCAGCTCGCGGTGGCCCCCGTAGCGCACAACATGGTCCTTGCGGCCCCCGGAATTCAGGGCGCCTTCGCCTTCGGCGGCAAGGTGATCATGGGCACCTCGCCGCGTACCGAGGATATCTGCAAGCTGATCGAAAAAGAAAAGATCACGCACATCCCGATGGTTCCGGCGATGATCATAAATATGCTGAACTTTGAAGACAGGGGCAAGTACGACCTCTCTTCATGGAAGATCGTCATCAACGGCGGCTCCAAGATCGAACCGGTCGTTGCCGCCCGCGTATATCCCGAGCTTGGCTGCCGCCTGATCTCGCAGTTCGGCATGTCCGAGGGTACGATCATGCAGACCAGCCTCTTTGACGACGAAGATGTCATCTATAACACGATCGGTCTTCCGGTCTCTCCCGCAGACGAATGGAAAATCATCGACAAGGACACCGGCGAGCTGATCGCGGAGAGCGTACACGACGGCAGCGCGCGGTTCCGCGGCGAAACGGAGCGTCCCGGAGAGATAATCTTCCGCGGCCCCTACACGATACGCGGCTACTACGACACCCCCGACCACAATAAAAAGGCCTTTACGGAGGACGGTTTCTACCGCTCGGGAGACCTGGCGGCGATGCACTCCAGCGGCAAAGGCTTTGTCATCATGGGACGCATCAAGGACGCGATCAACCGCGGCGGCGAGAAGTTCAGCTGCGAAGAGGTGGAGAACCTCGTCCTGAAGCATGAAAAGATTCATGACGCGGCGCTCGTCCCGATGCCCGACCATGTGCTTGGTGAAAAGGCCTGCCTCTTCGTCTCGATGAGGAACCCGGGCGACACCATTACGCTGAAGGAAATAGTTGAATTCCTCTCCGGCAAGCTTGCGAAGTTCAAGCTTCCCGAGCATCTCGAGATCCGCGACGACCTGCCGCACACAAATATCGGCAAGGTCAAGAAAGAGGAGCTGCGTCTTGAGATATACGCGATAATGGCGGAAGAGGAAAAAAATAAGGCATAACCCGGATACTTCCCTGTCCGGCCACCCATAAAACGCGTGAAGGGCTTTTCAGCCCTTCACCCCCCTTATAAAAAAATTGGAGGATGAATCCATGAAAATATTAGAGCCCGTAAAATTTAGAAATCTTGAACTCAGAAACCGTCTGGTATGGCTTCCCGCCGTATCCTGCCTCGCCGACGAGGTTGGCTTTGTCACCGACCAGCTGATCGAGCGTCATGTGGCGCGCGCGAAGGGCGGCTTCGGACTCATTGACGTCGAGGCCTGCGGTGTGCTCGACAGGAAGAGCCCCAACCTCCTTCGTATCTGCGACGACAAGTTTATCCCCGGACTCAAAGAGATGACGGACGCCGTGCACGCCGAGGGCTGCAAGATGACCGTCCAGCTCATCCATTATGTGAAGCAGTCGGTCCGCACGGGCTGGAAGCAGGCCGTCGAGGATCTTTCCTACGAAGACATCGAAGAGTGCAAGCGCCAGTTCATAGACAGCACCATCAGGGCCAGGAAGGCCGGTTTTGACGGTGTAGAGCTGCACGTGGCCCATGGTTATACGCTTTCATCATTTATCTCCCTGCTCAATAAGCGCACCGACAAGTACGGCCGCAACACCGAGGGCCGCTGCCGCATCGTCACGGAGATCATGGAGGGCATCCGCAAAGAGGTTGGAGACGACTACTGCGTCGGCTGCCGCATCTCCGGCGAAGAGTTCGTCATGGGCGGCAACACGCTGAAGCAGACGACGGAGATCGCGCAGATATTCGCGCGCGCCGGAATGGACTTCATCAGCGTATCGGCGGGCGGCAAGACGGAAGACGGCCCGTGGTACACCGGATACAGCGGAAGCCGCTGCATGGCGACGGCCAACCTGCCCTACGGCTGCCACGTCTATCTCTCCGCCGGCATCAAAGAGGCGCTGCGTGAGATCGGTTCCGATATTCCCGTGGTCGTCTCCGGCAAGGTCAGAGACCTCAAGCACGGAGAAGAGATATTTGAAGCAGGCAAGGCCGACCTCATCGGCGTCTGCCGTCCCGCGCTCGCCGATCCCGAATGGATAACGAAGCAGGTAGAGGGACGCGAGAAAGAGATAATCAAGTGCATCTACTGCAACGGCTGTCTTGTCCGCGACCAGAAGCACGAAGCAGTCAACTGCGTGATCGCCGATAAAGTGGCCGAACGTAACGCGGCCGGCCGGAATTAGCGTGCCGCCGGAGCGCGTTTTCCCTGAAAACGCGCTCCGGGATTTGCCAAGTTTCGCAAATAAGAGGCATTAAAAGAGAGATTGGAGGCAGGCTATGGATATTCTAGGCAAGGTCAATAAAGTACCTGGCGGCATCATGGTCGTACCGATGTTCATCACCGCGCTGATCAATACCTTTATTCCGGCGGCGCTCAAGATAGGCGGCCCCACCACCGCGGCTTTCAGCGGGGCGGGTGCGATGGCGACGATCGGCATGCTGCTCTTTGTCGCGGGCAGCCAAACAAAATACAGCGACCTCGGCGCGGTCTGCGCGCGCGGCGGCCTGCTGGTAGTCGTCCGCCTGGCGGTAGCTTTTACGGGCGCCTGGCTGACGCTGAAATTTTTCGGCATCGGCGGGATCTGCGGAGCCTCCGCGCTGGCGGTCACGATCTCCCTCGCCAGCTGCAACCCCGGCGTCTACGCGGGGCTGATGCAGTCCTATGGAGACAACGTCGATAAAGCGGCGATGGGTGTCCTCAATCTGATCGCCGTTCCCGCCACGCCCCTGGTGATCCTCGGCATGGCCGACGGCACGGGGTTTGATTATATGAGCGCCATCGCCTCGCTCGTTCCGTTTGTTCTCGGCATGGTTCTCGCCAATACTGACGAGAAGATCCGCAAACTCTTCTCCACGGCGACGCCGGTGGTACTCTTTTTCCTGGGCTGCTGTCTGGGCGCGAGCATAAACCTCAAGGCGCTCTCTCAGGCCGGAACCGCGAATATCGTACTTATCGGGCTTATCGTCTGCATCTTCCTGCCGATAATGATAGCCGCGGACAGACTTATTCTTAAACGTCCCGGATACGCCGCGGTGGGAGCCACCTGTCTGGGCGGCCTCTCGGTGGTAGCCCCGAGGATCATCGGCGAGCGTCTGCCGCAGTATCAGCCCTATGTGGAGTCGGCGACGGCGCAGATGGCGGTGACTCTGGTCTTCTGTATCTTCGTCTTTCCATATATCACAAAATTTGTAGTAGAAAAGTTTGGCAGCGGCGCGGCGGCGAAGAGCTAACTAAATCTAATGTTTACATTTTCCCGCCGCATTCCGGCGGCGGGAAAATGTAAAAAAGGTGCGGGGTGAGAAAAGATGGGCAAAATTATATCATCTGCTAACGTAATATCACTAATTAGAGATAATGCGGTGATCAGTATCGGCGGTTTCGGAGGTTTTTCCGCTCCCGATGAGATCTTGGACGAGATGGCGAAGTCTTTTTTCACCCATGGCCGCCCGCGGGGGCTGCACGTCGTCTCCGGCGTATCTCCCGGAGACCTCAAGGAAGACGGTTACGGCCTCAGCATAATCAAGGCTCCAGGGATCATCTCTTCCATTTATGCGGCCCACGTCGGGATGTCTCCCGCGATCGGGCGGGCCGTGAGCAATAACGAGATCGCCGGTTATACCGTCCCTCTCGGGGTCTATGGAGAGCTTTTGAGGGCGGCCGCCGTCGGCAAGCCCGGCGTAATGACGAAGGTCGGTCTGCACACCTTTTGCGATCCGCGCCTTGAGGGATGCCTGATGAACCGCTTAGCGGAAGAGTCCGGCAGAGAGGTCGTCTCGCTGATCGACTTCGAAGGTGAGGAATACCTCTTTTATAGAAGCTTCCCCATCGAGATCTGTATCATCCGCGGTAGCTATGCAGACGAGTACGGCAATATCTCGCTTGAGGATGAGGCCCTGTACAGTGAACAGGCGGCGATGGCCGCGGCGGTACACAACGGCGGCGGCACGGTCATCGTGCAGGTAAAGAACGTCTTTAAACGCGGCGCTCTCGACCCGCGGCGGGTAGCGATCCCCGGGGCACTCGTCGATTATGTGGTGCGGGCAAAGCCGGAAAATCATCTCCAGTGCTACGACGGTTCGCTCTTTCGCCCCGAGCTTATCGGCGACGTAAGGATGCAGCTTGATTTGGTGCCGCCGATGGCGCTCTCGCCGCGCAAGATATGCGGCAGGCGCGCGGCGCTCGAGATAAAGGCCGGCGGGCTTGTCAACCTCGGCATCGGCATGCCTGACAGCGTCGCGAGCATCGCGAACGAGGAGGGGATCAGCCATCAGGTCACCTTCACGATAGAGACCGGCCTCTACGGCGGCATACCGGTGAGCGGAATCGGCCTGGGAGCGGCGGTGAATCCCGACGCGATCCTTTCGATAACGGATAACTTCGACATCTACGACGGCGGCGCGCTTGATGCGGCATTTCTCGGAATGGGCGAGGTGGACGAAGCGGGCAACGTGAACGTCTCGAAATTCGGTTCGCGCTGTACGGGGCCGGGAGGCTTTATAAACATCACGCAGAGTACGCGGAAGGTCTGCTTCCTGGGGACCTTCACCGCGGGACCGCTGGAATGCCGGATCGGCGGCGGCAGGCTCGATATTGAGAGAGACGCCCCCGGGATCAAGTTCAAAAAACGGGTGCAGCAGGTGACCTTTTCCTCGCTCTGCGCAGCGGAAAAGGGTCAGCAGGTGCTTTATATAACGGAACGGGCGGTATTCAGGCTCGAAAAAGAGGGCGTTACGCTGACGGAGATAGCGCCCGGCGTCGATCTGGAGCGGGACATTCTCGCCAGAATGGAATTCCGGCCGCGGATATCGGACGGACTGCGGCTTATGGACGAACGGATATTCCACGACAAAAAGATGAAAATAAGCTTTGAGAATCAATAAGGCAGAATTATAGAAAAATAGGTGAAAGGGGTAATAAGAATGGCTGAAGAGAAGAAACATACCACACTTTCCGGATATGAGCTCAAAAGGGTCTACACCGAAGAAGATATAAAGGGTGAAGACCTGAGGGCGCAGCTCGGTGATCCCGGCCACTACCCGTTTACGCGCGGCATTCGCGAGGAGATGTACCGCGACGGCCGCCTGTGGACGATGGGACAGTACGCGGGCTTCGCCTCCGCGGAGGAGGCCAACAAGCGCTTCCGTTACATCATTGAACAGGGCGGCACGGGCTTCTCCGTCGCGCTGGACCTGCCGACGCAGATGGGCTACGACTCAGACGACCCGATGTCGGAGGGCGAGGTCGGAAAGGTGGGGGTCGCCATCGACTCTCTGGCCGACATCGAGGCGCTCTTCAAGGGAATCCCCTTCGAGAAGGTACGCCAGATACGCACGACGGCGAACGCCAACTCGATAATCATGCTCGCCTTCTACGTCGCCTTCGCGAAGAAAAACAATATCGATCCCAACACGATCGGCTTTTTCCTTCAGAACGACATCCTTAAAGAATATATGTGCCGCGGCACCTACATCTTCCCGCCCGCGGCCGGCGTCAAGCTCTCCGTTGACGTGTTGGAATACTGCGGGAAGCACCTTCCCCACTGGATGCCCATCGCCGTCTCCGGCTACCACATCCGGGACGCCGGAGCTACCGCGGCGATGGAGCTGGCGTTCACGCTGGCGGATATGATCGAATACTACGACGCCGCTGTGAAGCGGGGAGTTGACATCGTCGCGGCCACGGCGAACAGCTACTTCTTCCTCGGCGCTCAGATGGACTTCCTGGAGGAGGTCGCGAAGTACCGCGCCGCGCGCCGCCTGTACGCGCGGATCATGAAGGAACGCTACCACGTGACGGAAGAAGAGCCGCAGCGCCTGAAGATATTTGCCTTCACAAGCGGCTCAGCCCTGACGGCGGAGCAGCCGATCAACAATATCGTCCGTGTCGCCATTCAGACGATGGCGGCGGCGGCGGGCGGCATCCAGACCTTCCACGCCTCCTCCTACGACGAGGCGATCTCCCTGCCCACGCAGGAGGCCGTGACGGTATCGCTGCGCACGCAGCAGATAGTGGGCTATGAGTCGGGGCTGACGGAGACGGTCGACCCCCTTGGCGGTTCCTTCGCGGTAGAGGCTCTCACGAACGCCATAGAGAAAGAGGTCCTCGACCTGCTCGACACGATAGAGAAAAAGGGCGGGGCCATGAAATGTATCGAGGAAGGATTCCAGCAGAAGATGCTGGCGGACAACGCATATAAATACCAGAAGAGCGTGGACAATAAAGAACGCGTCGTCGTGGGCGTCAACGAATTTAATGACGGCAAGCCTATAGAACCCGCCCAGTTCACGGTCCCTGAGGATGTCGCGATCAAGCAGACGGCGAAGCTCAACAAGCTGAAGGCGGAACGCGACAACGAGAGGGTGAAGCGCGCCCTCGCGGCGGTGGAGAAGGCGGCCCGGAACGACGAGAACCTCGGTGAGTACATGATCGAAGCGGTGAGCGCCTACGCGACGCTCGGCGAGATATGCGGCGTGCTCAAAGAGGTCTACGGCAAGTATACACCGATGAAGATCTATTAAGGAAGAAGGAGGCGGCGTTATGGTAAAAGTTCTGATTTCAAAACCCGGCCTTGACGGTCACGACCGCGGCGCGAAAGTGGTCGCGCGCGCCTTTGAAGAGGCAGGAGCGGAGGTCATTTACACCGGCCTGCAGGCAACGCCCGACGAGATAGCGGAGATAGCGGCAAAGGAAAAGGTGGACGTCGTGGGAGTGAGCCTTCTCTCTGGCGCGCACAACACCCTGATGCCGAAGGTGATAGATAAGGTAAAGGCGAAAGAGGGAATGGAGAACACGGTATTCATCCTCGGCGGCATCATTCCGCAGCAGGATATTCCCGGACTCATCGAAAAGGGCGTCAGCGGCGTATTTGGCCCCGGCACCCGGCTCGACGAGGTCACGGAATTCACCTTTGAGCAGGTGGCGCTCGCGAAGGCCGAGGAGATGGCCGAGCAGGCGCTTTCAGACATGGCGAACAAAGCTTCAAATATATAAAAGAAGAATACTAAAGGAGGTACTTACATGACAGGGATACTTGAAGGAGTTAAGGTACTTGGCATAGAGCAGCAGGTCGCGGGACCGACCTGTACGATGATGCTCGCCGACCAGGGAGCGGAGGTCATCAAGGTCGAACGCCCCGGAAGCGGAGACACCGCGCGCGAGATAGCGCCGATGCTCAAGAATGACAAAGGAGAGGCGCAGAGCGGATACTTCGCGCGCTTCAACCGCAGCAAAAAGAGCGTGACGATCGATATGCAGTCCCCCGAGGGACAGGCCGTTCTCTGGGACCTCATCAAAGATACCGAAATAATAATCGAGAACGTGAAACCTGGACTGATGGACAAGCTGGGCTTCACCTACGAAAAGATCAAAGAGGTCAACCCCGGCGTCATCTACGTAGCCATCAGCGGCTTTGGACGTTCAAAGAAATACGAAGGCCCCTATGCGAAACGCCTCGCCTATGACATCATCACTCAGGCGATGGCGGGACTCATGCACACCTGCGGCAGCGACCCGCAGGGACCGCCGACCTGGCTCGGCTTCGCCCTCGGCGACTCCGGCACCGGCGTCTACGCGGCCTACGCGGCGATGCTCGGATACATCAACAAGCTGCGCACCGGCAAGGGAGAATACTTCGACGTCTCGATGTACGACTGCATGATCGCCCTCGCCGAGCGTTCGCACAACGTTTACGCCTTTACCGGCAACGTCGTTACACGCGGCCCGGACAAGCTTATCGCCCCCTGGGGCCCCTTCAAGTGCAAGGACGGCTATGTGGCGATCATCGTGCCCACGGAGTCGATGTGGAAAAAGTTCCTCACCGCCATCGGCCACCTGGAGCTGCTCGACAACCCCGATATCCAGTCCGGTCCCGGACGCGGCGCCCATATGGAGACCCTCATCCGCCCGGTCATCAACGAATGGCTCGCCGACAAGACGAAGATAGAGGCCTGTGAAATATTCATGGCTCAGGGACTTCCCTGCGGACCGGTGCAGAACGCCGAGGACGTCGCTCATGACGAGCACACCAAAAAGCGCGAGATGCTCGTTAAGATACCCGATCCCGTCGTCGGAGAACTCACCGTCGTCGGCTGCCCGATCAAGATGGAAGAACATGAGACCTCCTACAGCGCGCTGCCGGATCTTGGCGCCGATACGGACGAAGTGCTGAAAAGACTTGGATACTCGGACGAGCGCATCGCCGGGCTGCACGACAAAAAGGTCATATAAGAGATAAAAGAGAGAAGGGTGACAGATATGGAAAAGGTAGTCATAGTATCAGCTGTACGTACGCCATTCGATAAATTCGGCGGCCCGATGAAGGGCGAAAACACGGTAGCCCTCGGATCATTCGTCGTAAAAGAGGCCATGGAGCGCGCCGCGGTCGATCCCGCGGATGTGGAAGAGACATACATCGGCATCAATATGCCCACGGCGAACCGCTCGATCGCCCGTCAGATATCACTCGCCGCGGGCATGCCGCCCGAAGCGAACTCGACAACCGTCGACCGCGCCTGCTGCTCGTCGATGGTAGCCATCGCGATGGCAAAACGCGCGATCGAACTCGGCGACGCCAAGGTAACGGTGGGCGGCGGCTCGGAAAACATGAGCAACGTCCCCTACTTCGTGGAAGACCTGCGCTGGGGAAAGCGCCTTGGCGACATCGTCCTTAAAGACATCATGGTCGTATCCTGCCCCTACACCGGGGAACCGCGCGCGAAGCAGGCGGGAGAGGTCGCCCTTCAGTACGGTATCAGCCGCGAAATGCAGGACGAATGGGCCTACCGCAGCCAGATGCTCTATCAGGATGCCTTCAAGGCCGGTAAATTCAAGGATGAGATAAAGCCCTATGTCCTTCACACGAAAAAAGGAGACGTCGTGATCTCCGAAGACCAGTCGCCGCGTCCCGACACGACTCTTGAAGGGCTCGCGAAGCTCAAGACCGTCAACCAGAGCCCGACCGTCACCGCGGGCAACGCTCCCGGACTCAACACGGGCGCCAGCGCGCTCGTGCTCATGAGCGAAAGCGAAGCGGCGCGCCGCGGACTGAAGCCCCTGGCGACGATCGTGGCCCACGCCCAGGCCTCGGGACACCCCAAATACATCGCGACAATCCCGGCCTTCGCCGCTCAGAAGGTGCTCGCCAAAGCCGGCATGACCATCGACCAGATGGATATCATTGAGATCAACGAAGCCTTCGCGGTCATGCCCCTAGCCTCCACGATACTGCTTGGAGAAGAGGACCCCGCGAAAGTCGAAGCGATCCGCGCCAAGACGAACATCAACGGCGGCGCGATCGCCATCGGCCACCCGACGGGAGCCACAGGCGGACGCCTCGTAATGACGATGGCCTACGAACTCCAGCGCCGCGGCGGCGGATACGGCCTCTGCACGATCTGCGGCGGCGTCGGCGAGAGCGAAGCCTTTATAATCAAAGTCTAATCACTCTTTCGGTGATCCACGCGGATGTTTTGCCTTTACTGACCGGCAGGGCCGAGTCAGGCGGCGGCGAAACATCCGCTGTCGGCAATAAATAAGGAGGCTGCGGCAAATATGGAATTTCAGGATATACTGTATGAAAAGTATAATAACCGGGCGAAAATAACCATTAACAGGCCTGACAATATGAATATGTTCACCAATCATACTTTGAGCGAAATGATTACTGCGCTTCAAAGCACGTGGACAGACAAGGAGGTCGGGGCTGTTATCCTTACGGCGGCTGGGAACCGCGCGTTTACGATCGGAGGCACTCCCGGCGAGACGGATGCCGGCGCTCAGCCCATTGAAAAGCTGCCGATGCCCAATCTGTTTGCCCAGCTTCTGCATACCATCCGCACGATCCCCAAGCCGGTGATAGCGGCGGTTAACGGTTATGCGATCGGCGGCGGCCATGTCATCCAGGTGGTCTGCGACCTTACCATCGCCGCCTCTACCGCCAAGTTCGGCCAGGTAGGCCCCAAGGTCGGAAGCTTTGACGCCGGATACGGCAGCGCCTATCTCTCACGCATAGTCGGTGAGAAGAAAGCCAGAGAATTCTGGTATCTGTGTAAGAAATACACGGCGGAAGAGTGCCTGCAGATGGGGCTGGTCAACGCCGTAGTCCCGCCGGAAGAGCTGATGGCGGAGACGGACAAATGGGTCGACACCATTGTCAAATCCAGCCCGACCTCTCTGGCGGCGCTGAAAATGTCCTTCAACGCGGACTCGGCCTCCGTCTGGGGTATTCAGTCCATGGCGGGCGTCGCGCTGGGCATGTACTTCAACACGGACGAGGCGAAGGAATGCGGCAGGGCCTTCAGCGAAAAGAGAGATCCTGACATCGCCCAATACCGTTAATTTGTTCGAGCTTCCATCGCTTGGACATTACAATTTTGGAAGGAGAGAATGAGTCATGGCACAGCCTCAGGGAGACAGAACCCCAAAAACTCTTGAAGAGAGAGGTTACTATATTATCGACGTCCACGCGCATCCCTTTATTAAGGGCGGATATCCGCCCGCAATGAAGGCCATGCTGGCCTCGAGAAAATACACACAGCCCAACTGGGTCGGCAAGTCCGGCAAGGGCACCCTGGACGATCTGAAAGCGGAGTTTGACGAGACCGGCAGGGAAGTAATGGCGAACGACGCCCTCACCCACGGCGTGAAGATGCAGCCGGTCGGCTGGGACGCGACGAGCGGCATGGGCGAACTGCCCACCAGCAACGATTTCGTTTACGGTTTGTGGAAGGAATTCCCCGACGCCTTTTTTGGCGCCTGGGGCTCGGTTGATCCCTGGCAGGGCCAGCAGGCCCTTCAGGAGGCGGAGAGAGCCATCACCGAACTGAAGCTGATCGGTCTGAAATTCCAGCAGTGCACGCAGAAATTCCGCGTCAACGACAGACGTTTCTACCCCCTGTGGGATCTTTGCCAGCAGCTTGGAGCGCCGGTTCAGTTCCATATCGGCTATACGGGAATGGGCAGCGGCGCCCCCGGCGGAGACGGGCTTTACAGCATGAGCTACTGCCAGCCTCTTGACGTCGACGAAGTCGCCGCGGACTTCCCGAACCTGAAAATCATCGCCCTGCACGTCGGCGAGCCGTGGCCGGAAGTTATCAACCACGTCGCGATGCACAAGGCGAACGTGATGCGCGAGACATCAGGAATGTGGCCCAAATATTTCCCGCAGTGCATGACCTACGACATGAACAGACGCCTGCAGGACAAGTTCATCTTCGGTTCCGAGTGGGGCGTATTCAAGCTCAGCGAGATCCTCAAGCAGTGGGAAGAGCTGGATCTCAGACCCGGCATCATGGAAAAGGTGATGTATAAGAACGCCCTTAACTTCCTCGGCGAAAGATTCGAGAAGTGCGGGCTGGACCTGAGCCCCTGGAAGGGATTGGTCTAAGAGAATTACGGATTTCTCCGCGCGCCGGATTTTCCCGCGCGGGGTGGCCGCGGTTTCGACGATCCCGCGGGCGCGGCGAAGCTCTTCAAGGACATTTACGTTTAGGAAAGTTCGTCAATAGTTTTTTGCCGCGCAGAACGCGGACAGCATCGTAAAATTCACGTTCTGCGAGGCGCTTAACGCCGTCCATGTCCGCAGCCGCTCCGCGCAGCCGGCGAAACAGGGTGATGTCGGCAGTCATCCGAAAAAATCACAGTATAGGGGGGAAGGGTCATATGAATCAAAAGCTTCAAAACATGTTCGATATAAAAGAACACATTATGCTCCAAGGCGGGCAGGAAAAAATTAACAGGCAGCATGCCAAGGGCAAGCTGACAGCGCGCGAGAGAATCAACTTGCTGTTTGATCCCGGAACTTTCGTGGAATACAATATGTTCGTAAAACCCAGAGCGACTCGGTTTGGCATGGATAAAGTCGACGCGCCGGCGGACGGGATCGTCACTGGGCATGGACTTATCAACGGCAGAAAAGCTTTTGCCTACGCTCAGGATGCCACCGTTCTGGGAGGATCAATGGGTGAAATGCATGGGTTGAAGCTCGCCAGAATGCAGGAGCTGGCGCTGGAGGTCGGAGTCCCCATCATCGGGCTCAACGATTCCGGCGGCGGCAGACTTCAAGAGGGGCCCGGAGCCTCAGTCTACGGCACCATTTTTTATAACAACGTGACAGCCTCGGGAGTCATTCCCCAGATTTCAGCCCTCATGGGCAGCTGCGCGGGAGGCGCCTCTTATTCCCCCGCCCTCAATGATTTTATCATCATGGTAGACAAGACCAGCAAAGCCTTTATCACCGGTCCCGCCGTCATCAAAGAGGTGACCGGTGAGATCGTGGACTTTGAAACCCTGGGCGGCGCGATGACGCACAGCACCAAATCGGGACTCTCTCATCTGATGGCGAGAGACGATTATGACTGTATCGAACAGATCAAATGTCTGCTGAGCTTTTTCCCCGATAACTGTCAGCAGCTTCCGCCGGTCTATCCCAATAATGACGACGTTTCGCGCCGGATAGAAGAACTCAATGATATTATTCCCGAGAGTAAGCGCAAAGCCTACGACATGAAGACCGTCATTACAAAGATCGCCGACAATAATTTCTTTTTTGAAATTTCCCCGTTATACGCCCGCAACATCATAGTCGGGTTTATCCGGATGGGCGGTATGCCGGTCGGCGTCGTCGCCAATCAAACCAGCTGCATGGCCGGCTGCCTTGACATCAACGCCTCCTGCAAAGCGGCGCGCTTTATCCGGACCTGCGACGCCTTCAATATCCCGCTTCTGTCTATCGTAGACGTTCCGGGGTATCTGCCCGGGGTCAACCAGGAACATGACGGTATCATCAGACATGGGGCGAAACTGCTCTACGCATGGGCGGAGGCGACGGTCCCCAAGATCATCATGCCGATCAGAAAGTCTTACGGAGGCGCCACACCGGCGATGTGCAGCATAGACATGAAGGCTGATTTCGTCATCGCGTGGCCAAGCTGCGAGCGTGCCGTTGTCGGAGCCGACGCCGCCGTTGAGGTACTTTATAAAAATGAGATCGCACAGGCCGCCGATCCGGTCGCGGCCAGGGAGATGTACAGGCAGGCGTACGAAACGGAATTCTTAAACCCTTATCGCTCCGCCGAGCTTGGAAAGTTTGAGGATGTTATCGAGCCGGCAGAATCGAGAATTAAGATCATTCAAACGCTGCGTATGTTCTGGGGCAGAAAAAAAGAACGTCCCGCGCGCAAGCACGGGAATATCCCCCTTTAAGCGGGGTATGCGGGAATATTTGCGGCACGGCGCCTTTTAAGCCCGGGCCATGAAGTTCGGGCTGGGCTGACAAAGATTTTGCGGAGCCGCCGAATGCCTTAAGCAAAATAGGAATATGTTCGGCGCATAACATCTTAAGATCAGTCTCTGTGCACCGGCAGACAGGCCGGTGCACAGTCTTTATGTACAAAAATATCAAGGAGGCGCAAATAAGATGAATATCTTAACCATTGTAGGAGGCATAGGAGTAATCGCATTGCTGTTCGCGG
>NZ_JAJBUX010000095.1 GCF_020860125.1 Cloacibacillus sp.
TCCTACCACTCAGCGACGCCGCACATAGCGACATTACAGAAAAATATTTTACATGATATCAGACGTTTGTCAAGACTTATGAGACGGCTTGCGGGGGAAATGTAGGGAAGAGGCGGCTCCAAAGTCGGCCGCCTCTTCCTTTACATATTTCCGGTCTTTCCGCCGCAGGTTACATGGCGATGCTCATTCCAAGCTGCACGCCCCACGGTTCGCGCCGGCTGTCTCCGTCCGCGTAGTAGAAGCGGGCGTTGAGCCAGCTGTTTTTCGACAGCTGCCAGGCCGTGCCGATGCCGAATACTCCCCATGTGCCGCCGTAATCGGAGGTGAAGTCCTCGTTCTCCATCGTGACCTTCGTCTCTCCGTCAAATTCATGCACGACGGAGGCGTCGAAGAAGATATCCAGAGAACGGCCGCTGCGCATCACCCATTTGCGTCCAAGAACGACTCCCAGTTTTCCGCGAAGGCTGTCTCCGTCGTCGATGCTCGCCCTCAGCCCCGAGGTCGTGACGATGTCTTTGCCGAATACACGGAGGTAGGAGAGCTGCGCCATCGGCTCCCAGTACCATCCGTTACGTATGCTGAATCTTTTGCCGGCGATCAGCGACGCGCCGAGGCCGTTTTGCTCAAAGTCGCTCTTGATCTTCTCGTTTGTGCCGTTGATGGCGGCGCTCGCCGAGCTGTTGTAGTGGTTGTATTTGACGAGCCCTCCGTAATAGAGGCCGTCGGTGCGGCGCTTTATGCCGTAGAAGCTGGCCTGAAAAGAGTGCATGTCAGACTCTCCCCTGCCGCTGCTGAACGACCGCTGGTCGTAGCCGTAGCCGGTCATGAAGCCGCGGTAGAGGGCTCCGTCAGAGGTTTCGTCTTTCGTGTCCCAGCCGACGGACATAGTGTAGAGTTTTTGCTCCTGATCGCCAAAGCTTCCCTGAGCGTTATGCTCGATCTTTTTCGCCGCGCCGTCGAACCAGAATCCGCCTTCGTAGCCCGGCGTGCCGTAGCTCTCAATCCGTTTGTAAAGGGTATCGACTTCCAGATACCATATTTCAGGCATTATCACGGAGACGCCCGCGAAGGCCTTACCGGAGGGGGCCAGCCCATTTGCCTGCAGGAACCAGTTTCTGTCGCTTCCGCTGTATTCGTCTGCCAGCGTGTATTTCCTGCCGCCCACGTCCACGTAGTGGTCGGGGTTGGCAAGGGTAAAGTCGGCGTCGCTGCCCTGCGCCTCGTAGTCCACGGCGGTGACGAGGATATGGCTTCTGTCGCTGTAGGCGGATCCCTGCGAGGTGTTGGCGACGTAGAGGCTCGTCACCCCTTTAGCCTCACCTTCGATACGCGTATAGTCGCCTACCTGATTGACCAGGTCCGCCTTTTTTCTAATCACCGCACCCTCGGAGGCCTCATAGGAGCCGAAGGTGAGTATTTTGTGGGAGCTCGTGGACGCGTCCGCGCCGATCAGGTCGATCACACCATGATTTTCCAGCCTGCCCTTGATGTGCGAATCGCCCGTCACCTCCCACATGTCCGAGCCGCCTTTCAGGGTCACGTCGATGGCCCCGCCGCCAAGCGCATTGACCGTCCCGATCAAGTAAGAGCCTCCGGAGAGCTGAACGTCAAGGGTACCGGCATCTGTTCCCTCGTGTAGGATGTCGCCAAGCATGAAGCTGCCGCCCGAAACGTTCAGCGAACCGGATGAATCGCTCCTGGCAAGGAGGTTATTTTCAGATGCCGATACGTACATGCCGCTCAGGTTGGCGGTACCGCCGTTATTGAGTTCCATTCCCACGGCATCGGTCCCGGAGACGATGATCAGGCCATCGGCCGCGTTCATGACGCCGCTTCCCCGGACAGAGGCGCCAACCGCGTTCGCTCCCTCCACGTGGATATCTTTGAGGGTCCCCGTACCTCCGAGTATGCTCGTACCGGTTCCGTTATCCTGCGCGAATATCCGGCCGTCCGTGGCAAAGGTACCGGATTCGATGACGATCCCCGTCCCGCCGTCTTTCGCGGCTATCTGTCCCGTGTGGTGAAGTTCGCCGTTATCGAGTATATATACGCCCGCGGCGTCCCTGTTGGAGGCCGTGATATCGCCTGAGAGTCCGGCGGAGCTCGCCTTCAGCTGCAGTCCGCGCGAACCCGCGCCGGAGGCGCTCACCGAGCCGCTTATATCGGCGCTGCTTCCGGCGAAGAGCGCCGCGCCGTAGGAACCCTCTCCGCTCGCGGAGACAGCGCCGTCCAGTTTCAGGCTGCTGCCGGTGATATAGGCGCCGTAGGAACCCTTTCCAGCGGCAAGCAGGCCGCCCTCCGTCATTTCAATGTCATTGCCGATTCCCGCGTTGAGGCTGCGGGATTTTTCGCCAAGCGCCGCCGCCGTGCCGCTTAATTTAACGCCGCTGCCGGCCTCGCTGCCGCTTTGCGCGATCATGTTGATTCCGATTCCATAGTCGCCGGAGACGACAAGGTCTCCCTTCATATCGACGAGGCTTCCGTTGCGTATCGTCATGCCGTAGGCCGACTGGCCGCCGTCGGAACGGCCGCCGGTGACGTAGACGCTGCCCGTAAGGTCAAGTTTTCCCTCTCCCATGGAGACCCCTCTGGCGCCGTTTCCGGAGACCGAGATGTCGCCGCTCATCACAACGTCGCTTCTGGATGCCGAAAGGCCGTAGGCGAGGAGCTCTCCGCCGCCCGCGGCAGCCGCGGCAGATCCAGATACATAGATGTTCCCCCGGATATCCCCCGTACTGTCGCTCATTGTGACGCCGGTCGCGCCGCCCGCGCTCGCCTCTACGGAACCATTCAGCCTCACATCGCTGCCGACGGTCACGAAGAGGCCCTTCGCCCCGTTGTTGGAGGCGACGATATCCGCCTCTATATCCGCGCCGCTGCCGTTACGCAGCGATATCCCGTAGGAATTTTCTCCCGTGGCAAGCACACTGCCCTTCCCCTGGGTGCCGCTGTAGTCGAGATACCCTCCTCTGACGGCGATTCCCTGGGCGGCGTTGCCAGAGGCCTCGACCACGTCAACGTTGGCTTTGATATCGGGGCCGGGCTGTATATTGTTGGCATCGGGCAATCCGTTCGCTCCTATCGCTCCGTCGCCGGAGGCGATGATGTAGCCAGAGTTTATCTTGACGGATGAACCAGCGCCCGCGTTCAGCCCGATGGCGTCTTTGCCAGAGGCGCTGATGTTGCCGGAAAAGTTGAGGCTGTTGGCCGATTCTACGTCGGTCTGAGCGTTCAGCTGCACGCCCCTTGCCCTTTCGCCGGAGGCGTCGATGTCCCCGGTGATATCGGCGGACGAACCGTTTCTCAGAACAACGCCGAAGGAGGAGTCAAGGCCGTCCCGGTAGCTGCCTGATACGGACACATCGCCCTGCAGCTCAAGTGTGCTCGACGTCACGTAGACGCCGCGCGCTCCGTCGCCGGTAATTGAGATGTCTCCCGATATTTTGCCGGCGCTGCCGCCGTTCAGGGAGACGCCGTAGGGGATTTTCACCGTACTGCCGTCTAAAACGCTGCTGGAAGAGACGGTAACGCCGTCTCCGATTTTAACGTTTGAGCCGTTTGAGGCGTGAAGGCCATAGCCCATTTCGCCCGAGAGGCTGACCTTTCCGCCAATGGTGATATCCGCGTTGGCGCTCTGCGTCACTACCCCGTAGGAGCGCGCTCCGGAGACGTTTACATCGCCGCCTATCACGACCGTCGCGTTATCTCCGACGGTACGCACGCCTCTGGAATTGGTGCCGCTCACACTGACGTCGTTTTCCACTATCAGCGTATCGTCACTCGCCACCCTGCCCTGAGCCAGGGAGCCTGGACTTTTGTTGTCGGCCGTTACTTCGATGTGATCGACCGTTTCGGTAGCCGCAATTGAAGGATTCTGCGCCGCGATGGCGATAAATGTGCCAATGATCGCCGCCGCGCCTAATTTTTTTGTCTTCATCTGTTATCCTTCTCCTTTCTGTAACCTTTATAAGACCGTATTCATAAATTTTTATAAAAGAGCGCAGGGCAAAGCCGCGCCGTAACTCACGGCAGGAGCGGCATCGGGGAAAAACTTTGTCATATTTGAAACAGCCAAACTGGAAGTTTGAGGCAAAAAGAACAGAGCACGGCCGGGGGAACGCTGTACCTCCGTCAAATTACATGCAAGTTCGCTGGACGCTGTCGCCAGCTATATAATCGGGCTGCTGTGGATATCAGAAAAATATGACTTCTAAAATTCTCCCGCGGAGGTTGTTTGCCGCGGCTGTCCGTATATCCAAGAACTTTTTTCTTCAATCAAAAACGTTTTTAAACTCGGCGTTAAATATATCATATCTGACAAGTCAAATCTTCGCGTACTTACGCAGGAAATGAGGGGCTGTCTTATCGCAAAACACCCTTGCGCCAGCCGGTTATTTAGTGTATAAGTATCCTGTCTATCACTCATAATTTTCAGAACTATTGCAATATGATAAATGTTAAATTTTAACAATTCATACAACTATCTCTCCCGTTCTTTTCGTATGGCATTTAACGGCGCATATTCCCGCTATACTTTATATCAGAAACCATGCGCGGATATAGATTAACCCTGTACAGTATGGTTTATAATGGGTCTTGTATATCTTAAGCAGCCGTTGGCCGGATATATCCGTTTTTAAATTATCTGCCGGAGTGATGATGATGCGGGAACTTCCTAAACGACAATATAATACAGTCTCAAGGATGCTCGACCTCTGGGAGGAGGACGGGGAAATCGACGCGGAGACGGCCAAAAGGCTCAGAGACGGCATCTCCCCCATGCCCTTTGACTGGCAGAAGGCGGCGCGCTGTCTGTTGGCGGTGGCGCTCTGCTGCATCTTTGTGGGAATAGCGGCGCTGACGAGGGCCAGATGGGTGATAGATCTCATGCTCTGGCTCTTCGGAGGCAAAGCGGTCGTAAAGTGCATATTCTTCGCGGCGGTGGCCGCCGCCCTTTATCTCTGGAGCGGCAAACGCAGGCGGAAATTTCCTGAAAAGGTATTCACCAACGAGGCGGTGCTTTTCCTCGGCGTCCTTTTGACTGCCGCCTCTATCGCATGGCTCGGCAAGGCGCTGGATAACGGCAGCGGCCACTTTTCGCTGCTCCTGGGACTCACGGCGCTCGTCTACGGTGCGATAGCGCTCGCGCTGGATTCCATTCTGGTATGGATTTTCGCCCTCTTTTCCCTTGGCAGCTGGCTCGGAGCCGAAACAGGCTATGTATCTGGCTGGGGCGCTTACTGGCTGGGACTTAATTATCCGGCCCGCTTCTCTCTCTACGGAGCCCTGCTCACGGCGCTGTCGCAGCGGATGGATAGATACGGACGCTTTGCTCCATTCACGCGAAGCACGCTCAGCGTCGGGCTGTTGTTCCTCTTTGTCAGCCTGTGGATAATGTCTATCTTCGGCAATTACGGAGATATGAATTCATGGTACGACGTGCGCCAGATGGAGCTTTTTCACTGGTCGCTCCTCTTCGCAGCCGCCGCGGGCGTTTCGCTGTGGCTGGGCATCAAGCGCGACGACGCCATGCTCCGCGGTTACGGCCTGACCTTCCTCGGGATAAACCTATATACGCGCTACTTTGAGAATTTCTGGAACGGCATGGATAAGGGACTCTTCTTTCTGATATTGGGCGGCAGCCTCTGGTTTCTCGGCTCAAAGGCGGAAAAGATCTGGAATACAAAAAAATATCGTGGTCTGCCGAAAGATAACGGCAAAGAGCCTAAGGAATGAGAAGAGACAGTACAAGATAAAAAAACAGGCCGCCCCTGCGGGCGGCCTTGATTTTTTAATAGATGGTGGTAGGAGTTGGATTTGAACCAACGTAGGCTCTCGCCGACAGATTTACAGTCTGTTGCCTTTGACCACTCGGCCATCCTACCACTAACGTGAGCCGATCAACACGGCGTCACGAAAAGATATTCTACAGGATATAGCGCTTTTGTCAACCCAAACGGCCCCATTCCGCGCGGGCCGACAGGCCCTTTACGCCATGGTGATTACCGTACCGGCTCCGTTCTCCAGCGCGTCGATAGCCTTCGCAAGCGAGGTAATGATCGCCTTCTTGCCGGGGAAGCGGCGGGCGAACTTGATCGCCGCCATGACCTTAGGCTCCATGCTGCCGGAGCCAAACTGCCCCTCTTCCATATATTTAATGGCTTCGGCGACGGTGATGTGGGAAAGCGCCCTCTGGTCGGGCTTGCCGAAGTTGACGTAGACGTTCTCGACCTCGGTGAGGATGAGAAGGATGTCGGTCTCCATATCTTCCGCCAGGCGCTCCGCCGCGAGGTCTTTGTCGATGACCGCCGCCACGCCTGTGAGCGAGCCGTCCATGTTCTCGATCACGGGAATACCGCCGCCGCCCGCCGTTACGACGATCGTCGAATCCCAGAGGCGTTTGACGGAATCAAGTTCAACGATCCTCTTCGGCTTTGGCGAGGGGACGACGCGGCGCCAGCCGCGGCCGGAGTCCTCTTTCATCGTCCAGCCTTTTTCCTTGGCGACTTTCTCGGCCTCTTCGGCGCTGTAGAAGCGGCCGATCGGCTTCGTCGGCTTTTCGAAGGCGGGATCGTTATCATCCACGATGACCTGCGTAACGAGCGTAACGACGGGAACGTTGCGGTTCCTGTTGCGCAGCGCGTCGCGGAGGCTCTGCTGGATCTGGTAACCGATATAGCCCTCGGTCATCGCGCCGCAGCAGTCAAAGGGGATCGCGGGAAGCTGGTCCGGCTGAGAGGCCGCCGCTATCTCCTGCTGGAGCACAAGACGACCGACCTGCGGTCCGTTCCCGTGAACTACCGCCATCTCATAACCGCTGCAGCTGATATCGGCGAGATTCTCACAGGTCCTTTTGACGACCTTGAGCTGCTCTTCCGCCGTCGGCGGGGTGCCTGCCTCCATAAGAGCGTTGCCGCCAAGGGCAATTACTACCTTCGTTGCTTTTGAGGGGTTGTCGTTCGTGGAGATCGGATGCGGAATCATTGTTATCGAGCACTCCTTCATATTAAAAATTTTTAGTCTGGATAAATAATTTTTTGTCTCTATATTATAAACCCAAACCACTAAAAAGTTCAATATGTCAATTTAAAAAAGAGGAATTTTTCCGCAATTTCACCACAGCGCAGCATAATTACACTTTCTATTATAAACCTGTTATAGACCTTAAGTTTACTTAGACCATGCCAAGGATATATGCCCAGGCAGGGATAGAGATGATGCCGAGCAGCGTAGTCGCGGCGACGAGGTCTGCGGCGTACTCGCTGTCCATCCCCATGCCGCACGCGAGGATGAAGCAGTTTACGGCGTTCGGCATCGCGCTGAGCATCACGGTGACCTGAAAGAGTTCCTTGGGGATGGGAAAGAGTACCAGCACCGCACACATTATCGCGGGGTTGACCGCTAATTTTATCAGCGTATCGAACCAGGTACTGCTCAGTATCTTGACGATCTTGCCCATGCGCGACAGGTCGAGAGAGCCGCCGAGGGCAAGCAGAGCCACGGCGGTCGCCGCCCCGCTCATCAGCTTCATCGCCTCGTCAAAGACAAAATGGATCGGGAAGCTGAAGGACGCGGCGATGACGCCAAGCACGCAGGAGATTATCAGCGGGTTCCGGGCAAGCTTCTTCAGCATATTCAAAATGCCGCTTACGGAGGGCCGCCCGTAGAGGACCGCCTCTCCCGCGGCGATAGAGAGAAGCTGGAAGGATACGGTCGTAACGGCCACATATATGGAGGCCTCGTGAAGTCCCGCCTCACCCATCGCCATCTGAATGACGGGGAAGCCAAGATAGATGTTGTTGCTGCGGAACGAGGAGAATACCGACACAGCCACCCGCTTGACGTCTCCCTTATGGGCAAACCAGACGGAACCGATATAGGCCACGATTATCGTGAGGATATAACAGAGCGTGCTGGCTATGAGGAGATTGGGTTGTTTTAAGACCTCCGTACCGGCGATATAGGTAGTACGGAAGAGAAGGGGAGGCAGTATCACCCAGTAGAGGGTCTTCATAAGGGCGGAGATGTCGTCGGCGGAATAAAAGCCGCGGGCGCGCAGCTGGTTTCCCGTTATAATTATGATGACGAAGGGCAGTACTAGAAAAAATCCAAACATACGGTTCTCCCTTTCAGTCTCAACTAGGTTACTATTATAGACCATATCGTTTTATTTGATGTAATTTGAAGGGCGGTATAAGATGAAGGACAGATCAAAATTTCCACTGCAAATATTCCTCGTGGCGCTGCTGTTGTTTTGCGCCGTATTCACAGGGGCGCCGGC
The DNA here is from genome assembly GCF_020860125.1 of Cloacibacillus sp. Classification (NCBI taxonomy): domain Bacteria; kingdom Thermotogati; phylum Synergistota; class Synergistia; order Synergistales; family Synergistaceae; genus Cloacibacillus; species Cloacibacillus sp. The sequence goes on from NZ_JAJBUX010000095.1 coordinate 8,282, forward strand.
CGGAGCCGCGCAGCTGCGCTATTACGCCGTCGACGTCGGGCAGGGGGACTGCTCGCTATTTATCCTTCCGAACGGGCAAAATATCGTGATCGACGCGGGTCCGGAGAAAAACGCAAAACAGACGGTGCGGTATCTCAAATCCTGCGGCGTGAAAAAGGTGGACCTGCTTGTGGCGACGCACCCGCACGAGGACCACATCGGCGGTATGAAGGAGCTGCTTTCGGCCTTCCCGGTGGGCAAGGTGTGGGACTCCGGCTATAACCACGGCTCTCGCGTACAGCGCGACTTCTACCGCGCCGTCAAGGAGGGAAAGATCGCCTTCGGGCGGCCGAAGCGCGGCTTCTCGGAGAGCTTCGGCGACGTCAGAGTCGATGTGCTGGGCCCCGCGAAGCTGCTGAAAAATACCGACAGCGACGCCAATAACAACGGCCTCGTTCTGCTCGTCACCTACGGCGATATCTCCTTCCTCATAACCGGCGACATGGAGAGAGAAGAACGCAGGACTTTGGAGCCGCTGCCGCAGGCCGTGGTGCTCAAGGCGGCGCATCACGGCAGCCGTAACGGCACGGACAGGAAGATGCTGCGCGATGTCTCCCCCGAGATAATCATTCTCAGCTACGCGCGGGGCAACAGCTACGGACATCCGCACAAAGAGGTGGTCAAAGCCATCAGGGAGGCGGGAGTGCGCCGCTTCGACACCGCTGACGGCGCCGTCAAGCTGCGCACGAACGGCAAGAGCATCACATTTGAAAGAAAGAGGGTGGTCAAATGAGTGACGGTAAGAAGAGCCTGCTCTTCATCGACGCGGTGGCGGAGGGCACGGCGCGGCTGCTGCCGGAGGACGGCCCCGCGTTCGAATTTCCCGCGGCGCTGCTGCCGGCGGGCGCGCGCGAGGGCTGCCTGGTGGAGATCACGGCGGTGCTGCGCCGCGAAAACGGCTGTCGGGAAGAGATCGACTCCCTGCTGGACGAACTCGGGGACAATCCCTGAGAGGCGATAGACAACTGCGGGCTCTGTTAGTACAATTAAAAATGGTTTTTATCCGAATTCATGAAAAGGGGAATATAAATGGCCGGAACCACCGCAAGATATCACAAGAATTATCCCGTGTCGTGGGAACAGGTACAGAGGGACTGCCGTGCCCTTGCCTGGAAGCTGCTTGACATCCGCTCCGACTGGAGCCGTCTCATAACCGTGGCGCGCGGAGGGCTGGTCCCCGCGGCGATCATCGCGCGCGAGCTCAACATTCGCCTGGTGGACACCATCTGCATATCGAGCTACACGATGCGCGACCAGTCGGCGGCCAACATCCTCAAGCGACCCGACCTCGCGGGGGTCGACAATACCTGGCTGATAGTCGACGACCTCGTGGACACCGGCAAAACGGCGAAGATCGTCCGCGCCATGTTCGGCCCCGCCCATTTCGCCACCGTCTACGCGAAGCCCGAGGGACGCCCGATGGTCGACACCTTCGTCACCGAGGTCAGCCAGGATACCTGGGTGCTCTTCCCCTGGGATACCGCGCCGACTACAGCCTTCATCCCGCCAATCGTCGATATGGAGCTGGAGAAATAAGGACGGTCCGATAGACAAATAGAGATTCAACCCAAAGAAAAAACGTTCTGGCGTCCGCGCCGTTAGCCCGTATGGCGGCGGCCCCGCTGCGGCTTCCCGTTAAAACACCGGCGAATGTCCAACGCGCCTGAGCGTCCAATAATATTCTCGTTATAAAAAATACTACGCCGCGGCCTTCGTAAAAAGGACCGCGGCGTTGCATTTATCATTTATCCGCCGAAAACCGGCGGTCTGCCTAAGCTATTCAGCCTCTTCCTTACGTTTCGCGCGCTCGGCACGCATCGAGAATTTCTTGGCGTGCGGGTCGCCGCGCGTGGGGACGATGCAGAAAAACTCAAGAGGTACGTCGCTGTCGTTCTTATATTCGTGGACAAGACCTCCGGGAACGCGCGTCCAGTAACCGGTCTTCATGAGATATGGGACACGTTTGCCCGGCTCCTCCTCGACCTCCACGACGCCGTCGCCGGAGAGCGTGAACATCAGGTGGTCCCATTCATGTTCGTGCGCGGGAATACCCCTGTGCGCCGGCAGGATGAAATGGCGCATGACATAATCGTCCCAGCAGTTCTCAGGGCCGTATATCGTCCTCTTCTCTATCTCCGGCGCAAGCGCCGAGGCGTTCTGCAGCGGAAGCTCGTATATCGAACCATAATTTTTCTCTTTTTCGCTCATAATATCCCCTCCACACAAATAAACTGATGATACCGTTACTGCAACAGTCTAGCATAAATCGACCGAAGCCTGTACTCCGAACCGTAAAAATCTTATTACTAAAAGACCGGCACAGAAAAATCTCCATGCCGGCCTCTCTGAGTCATTCGTTACACATGCGGGAGAAGGCCTCCCACGCGCGTGAAGCGCTCTATCCTACTTCTTAAGCTCCGCGAGTCTAGCCTTGATCTTATCCGGGGTCGCGGGGATAGCCTTGATACGGACGCCGCAGGCATTGTGGATAGCGTTGCAGACCGCGATATGCGGCGCGGATAGCGGCATTTCGCCGGTTCCCGAAGCTCCGAAGGGGCCAAGAGGACGTGGTGTCTCTACATGGACCAGTTCGAGTTCATCGGGGATATCCTTGATGTAGGGCAGACCCATGACGATGAAGTTGTTGTACTTATTCTCGTCAAGGAAGTCTTCCGTGAGGGCAAGTCCGATACCCTGCGCGATACCGCCGTACTGCTGTCCGTCGACTACGAGGTAGTTGTTGATGACTCCTACGTCTCCGACAAGCACGAACTTTTCACAGTGGGCCTTGCAGGTCTTCATATCGATGGAGACCATCGCGAGGTTGACGGCGAACATATGGAAGCCGAAGGGTTTACCCAGCCCGGTATCCTTATCGTTGCCCGAGCAGACCTCGGTTGAGCCGTCGGCGTGCAGTACCATCGCCTGCGTGTAACCCTCGTAGAACACGGGGATATTCTCGGCGATCATCTCGTCGTAGGTGCGGTACGTGCCGTCTTCCCTGCGCATCGCGTCAAGGAGCTTCTTGCAGCTGTCGACGATCGCGTTGCCGACCATGACCTGTGAGCGGCTGGCGGCGGCGGCGCCGCTGTTCGGAGCCTTCGCGGTGTCTGAGAGGACGAGCTTGATCTGCTCGGGAGCAAGTCCCAGCGGCTTCAGCGCCTCATGCGCCGTACCCACACAGCCGATATCTGCACCCTGTCCGTGGTCTTCCCAGGTGTTGTAGAGGATGACGCCGTCCTTCGTAAGCTCGATGTTGCTGGCCGCTTCGTCGGCGCCGTCGTCGTTTGAGTTGTAGATACCGATCGATACGCCTACGCCGTACTTCTTTTCATCCGTTGAGAGCTCCGCCGCCTTCTTCTTCATCTCTTCGTAGTAGGGGCGGGCCTTCTTCATCATCTCGGGAAGCGGGAATACTTCGGGCGCGTATCCCGAGGGGAACTGTCCGCGCGGATTCTCCGTAAACGGCTCCCACTCGAGGAGGTTCATCTCACGGAAGTCGAAGGGATCGATGCCGCACTTGTTGGCGAGCATGTCCATCGCCGTCTCGCAGCCCCAGTATGTCTGCGGTGCGCCGTAGGCGCGGAAGGCCGCGCTCCAGCGGTGGTTGCTCCAGCAGGTATAGCCGGTGGCGCGCATATTCTCATACGCGTAGGGCGAGAAGAAGAACTGTCCGCCCTTGTTCGTAAGGTCGTTGGCCGATTCGCTGAAGGGGCCGTGATCGACCCACCAGGTCTGCTCCGCTCCGACGAGCTTGCCGCTCTTGTCGGCGCCGACGCGGATGTGCATAAGGAACGGAGAACGCTTCGGTGTGCGGATATTATGCTCCTTCATGTTTATGCGCATGTAGACGGGACGTCCGCAGGCGATAAGGGCGATCGCGAGATAGGGTTCGTTGGTCGGGGCGACCTTATAACCGAAGGAGGCGCCCATGTTGTTCTGTATGACGCGGATCTTCGAGGGAGCCACGCCGATGCCGCGCGCGATCATCATCTGATGGCGGTAGACACAGACCGACTTTGAGGCGATCGTCAGTTTGCCCTCTTCGTCGTAGTAGGCATATCCGCAGTCGGGCTCGAGCACCATATGGGGCTGGCGTGAGCTGAGGAATTCGTCGTCAACGACATATTCGGCTTTGTCGAGATCATTCTTGGGATCGTCGCCCTTTGTGAATACGCGTTTGTTCCAGGCGTTGGGCATGCCATCGTAGCCTTCGATATCATCGTAGACCTTTATCGCGTCGGGAGCCATCGCCTGATAGATGTCGATGAGCTCGGGAAGCTGTTCATAGTCAACCTTGATCTTGGCGGCAGCTTCGCGGGCGTGGGCCTCCGTATCGGCGCAGACTATCGCGGCGACGTCGCCCCACTGGCGGATCTTGTCTCCCTCTTCGACCATGATGCGGCGCTCCCAGCCGTCCGTGAGGGCGGAGGCGCAGCCGACCTGGCCGCGGATACGGTTCGTACCCTTGACGTCTTTGTAGGTGACTACCTTGAATACGCCGGGCATCTTCTCGGCTTCGCTGACGTCGATCTTATTGACCTTCGCGTGGCGCACGCCTTCGACAGAATAGGGATAGGCGAAGAGGAACTCTTCGGGCAGCTTCAGACGGTCGTCATCGCCGAAATCCCAAAGGCCGGTCGCCTTGTAGACCGCGTTCGGACGCGGATAATCGGTGTTCCATACGGAATCTCCCGGCTTGTACATCTTCGCGAGGTCGCCGATCTTCTCTTCTCCGCGGATGATGGCGGCGGCCTTCATGACGGCGTCGACTATCTGCTTGTAGCCGGTGCAGCGGCAGGCCATCCAGTTCTTGCCGAACCACTCGCGAACCTCTTCGCGCGTCGGGTTCGGGTTCTGGTCGAGAAGAGCCTTACCGCAGGTAATGAATCCGGGGGTGCAGAAACCGCACTGGATAGCGCCGCAGACGATCATCGCCCACTGCAGGGCGTGGAGATTGTCGGGGGTGCCTATTCCCTCGATCGTCGTGATCTGCGAGAATTCGGGAACGTTCTTCCAGCGGGTGATACAGGCGCGGACCACCTTGCCGTTGAGTATTACGTTGCAGACGCCGCACTGACCGCAGTCGCAGCCCCGTTTTGTGCCCGTCATCTTCAGCTGGTCGCGAAGAACGGTGAGAAGCGTGACCTCGGGTTTGCCAATTACGCGCCTCGGTACGCCGTTGATGGTAAGATTCTTGACATGATAGCTTGACTGGACCTGTGCCTCTGTCATTTCCTTTGCCATTGAAAATCTCCTCTCTCGAAATGAATTTTTCCATATCCCATGCCATGCCATGCGGGAGCTCTGGAAATAAATAAGAAACCTTGACTGCATTTTCATCGAAAAGAGGAAGCGGTGTACATCGCCCGTTAACGCGGCAAATATATCCTTACCCCTTTCCAATTCGGATGCTCTGCGCATCCCGGGAGGCTTCGCGGTTTCCCGAAAAAGCCCTTGGAGCCTTTCGGCTCACTGGTCGCATCTCCATAGCGTTATTGCGTTAGGAAATGAAACTCGGGGTTGCAACTAAGTTGCAACTATTGTCTAAACTTTCTATACAAATCATACAAAAGTACACAATAATGAGCAATATTTAGGTAGAATATGAGACGTTATGCGCTATTTTGATTAATTTATGGATAATAAAATTTTTTCACAAGTAAGTTGCGAAAAGGCAAGAAAATGAACCGTCATCTGGCAAAAGTACAAAATTATCGGTTCACCGTCGTGAAACCACGATATTTGACCGCTGTCGATTAGTGATAATATCGCGCAACTTTCCCTTCAAAAAATATCTTCCTTATTTAAAGTATAAACGTTTCCGCACAGGCAGATTTTACCCCCCGAAGTATCTGCAGACGGGCCGTCGTAGAAAAATCTATCTACAACTATTAAACGCTGCCTGGGGTTATGGGCGGCGCAGCGGAGCGTCCGTCTTTTTGCGCCGACATAAATAACAGTGCGCGGCGGCGCTGTTTTTTACAAGCTGTTTTTAGGGATTTATCTATAAAAAAACAAAAGAGGGGAGCACATTCCCCCCTTCTATCTTTGTTATGTTTTTTTATTTAAATCTGAATCGGGCGCTACAGCAGCGCCATGCGGTAACGTTTCTCGGGACGGCCCACGCGGCGGTAGGCGTACTCGACGACGACACGTTCGCTCATGGTAAGGAACTCGAGGTAGCGGCGCGCGGTGGAGCGGGAGATGCCGAGATGCTCCCCGACCTCCTGCGCGGAGAAGGTCTCCTCGTTGCTCTTGAGAAATGATTCGATGTCGTTGAGACACTTGAGCTGGAGTCCTTTGGGGATCGAACGGTTGTTGGCCCACGACGGGTCGTGGCTCTTCATCGAGACGAGGGCGTCCAAGTCCTCCTGCTGCCACGGGTGCGTCCTGCCGGTTAGCGAATGGTGGTATATCTGGTAGTTTTTCAGCGCGGCGCGCAGGCAGTCGAAGGAAAAAGGCTTAACGAGAAATTCAAAGACGCCGGCACAGAGCGCCTTGCGCACAAGCTCGGGATTCTCGCCCGAGGAGACTACGATGTAGTCGGTGCGCGAGAAGGATTTACGAAGGTCGTCCAACCCTTCAGTCGCGCTGAAATCTCTGAGGAATAGGTCGAGCAGCACCAGGTCAACGTCGATGCAGCGCATCGCCTCAAACATCTGCGGCCCCGTGGAGACGCACTTTAGCAGAGTAAAAGCGCTGTCGTTGATGATGATATCGGAATAAAGTTTTTGAAGAAGTGGATCTGACTCTGCGATCAGGACTTTCAGGCTGCGCATTTTAACCTCTTCCTCCTCTCTAATCTCGTAGATTCGGTGCTCCGCAAAAAGATTAGGAAAAGGCCACCGCACAGGCCCGCGCCTGTGGTCTCTTTTCCCCTTTCCAAGAGGGAGGCACCTTCGTTTCCAAAGATACCCGTTGGTCGTGCTCCATAAGAATATTTTTCTTTGCAGGAGCTTTGACTCGGGGGTATTATTCATTTTTATTCATTTAAGATTATAACAAAGAGGTTGTTTTCGTCAAGGAGAGAGGCATATTTCTAAAAAACGGCGTCAGCAAACAGCGCTATTCCGCACTTGAACAAAGAGAAGCGGCAAAAGGCTAAATATCCTGTTGCAAAGTTTCTGCTCTTCAACTATTATTATATCGCACAATGCAATTTCATTCCATACATTGGAAATATGATATATTTTGGAGGCTGTCATGAAGGAAGATTCCGTACGTTCCGTAGAACGCGCCTTTTCGATCTTAAAGGCATTTACAAGAGATGATTATAAGCTGACACTCAGCGAACTCGCGGAGAGGATACAGCTTCCCGTGACGACGACGCTGCGCCTTGCCAGCACCTTGGAGAACCTCAATATGCTCCACCGCCACAGCGACCGCTGTTATTCGCTCGGCAACCAGCTCTATCTGCTCGGCAGCGTGGCGAAGGCCAATTTCCGCCCGCAGCAGATAATCTATCCCTATATGAAGCGGATGCGCGACGAGACGAAGGAGGCCGTTTCTCTTTACGGCGTCGTCGGCGAGGACCGCGCCTGCTTTGAGCATGTGGAAAGCCTGTTATCGATGCAGTGCGTGATGCGCGTAGGCGACCGCCTGCCGCTCTGGGTGGGCGCTGGCGGACGGGCGCTGCTCGCCTTTCTCGGCGAGGAGACCATCGAGCGTGAGATAAAGAATGCCCGCAAGATCACCGCGACGACTCTCTTCGAACCAGATAAGCTGCGGCTGGAGCTCTCAAATGTGCGTACCCTCGGTTATTCCCTGAGCTACGGGGACCGCGAAGAGGGAATCATCTCGGTCGCCGTCCCCATCTTCAACCGCCGCGGTGAACTTACCTTCTCGTTCTCGATCGCGGGACCGGCGCAGCGATTCACCGAGGAACAGGCGGTAAATCTCGTTCCGCAGATACAAAAGATGTGCAGAGAGGTCTCAACTCAGATATAATAGGGACGGGTACAGCAAAATACAAATCAGCTACCGCCGTTCCGCCTGCCCCGCAATAGGGAGCGGCGCACGGCGGCGCTCTAAGAAAGAGGGGCCGTCATCTATGACAAATCAAATCTGGAACCCGCAGGAATACAGGAAGAGCGCGGACTTCGTTCCCAAACTTGGGGAACCGGTGATAGAACTCCTTGAGCCAAAGGCGGGAGAGCGGATTTTAGATCTTGGCTGCGGCACGGGCATCCTGACGAAGAAGCTCACCGAAATGGGTTGCTCCGTAATCGGCACCGACTCGAGCCCCGAGATGGTGGCCGCCGCGCGTGAGCTCGGCGTTGAGGCCTTCCTGGCGGACGCGCAGATCTTGAAGATGGATGAAAAGTTCGACGCCGTCATGAGCAACGCCGCGATCCACTGGATGCCGGATCATTACGCCGTCGCGCGCCGCGTCTGGAACCTGCTGAAACCAGGCGGCCGCTTCGCCGCCGAGTGCGGCGGCGAGGGATGCGTTCGCATCATCCGCGAGGGGATGAAGATCGCCCTCATAAAGCGCGGCCTGGATTATAAGGCACGCAATCCATGGAAATATCCCGAACTCGGAGCCTTCTCGAAGATCCTGGAAAATCAGGGTTTTCAGGTAAAATTCATCGCCCGCATCGACCGCCCGACGCCGCTTCCCGCGGGACTTCGCGGCTGGCTGGAGGTATTCTCGGCAAGTCATACCGAGGGCTTCAGCGACGCGGAGCGGGAGGCCTTCTATAAGGAGGTCGAAGACTACTGCCGTCCGACGCTCTTCGATGAGAAGAAGGGCTGGACCGCCGACTACGTACGGCTGCGCTTCCTCGCGGTGAAACCGCAGGAATAGCCCCGAAACAGCGCGAATAATACAGTCTGAAAACCGACCGCCGCACTTTAGATATCTCTATTGCGCGGCGGCCTTTATCATAAAATGGCACTGGCCGGACTCGGCAGCATCAGTCCGCAGCGTACCTCCTTATTTTCATGCTTACTAAATTTTCATCTGATCAGTCATATAAATATCTATGAAATCAACAGCGCACTTCGGAAGCGCGGCGAGGTTCTTTGCGATCACTCCGAAGTTCGTCGTCGCGGGCGGCGTGCCTACACAGAAGATGTCGACCTTCTCCTTCAGCGAGAGATAATGGATATATCCGTCGGAGATCAGCGAGGGGCCCACACCCAGCTCCGTAAAGCGCAGCGCGTCCACTGTGCTCTGGGTCGTCATCTTGACCTTTGGGGAAAAGTTCTCATGCTCAAAAAAATCGTCGATGTAACTCCGGAAACGGCAGCTCTCATCCTGCAGCACAAAGGCCGCGCCGTCAAGGAGGTGTATATCGATCCACGGGAAGGGCAGCGGCTCTTTCATGGCCCCCTCCGCCGCCAGCCCCATCGCGGCCGGCGCGGCAAGAAGCGTATAGTTCTTGCCCAGCGTGCGATAGTCGACGCTTCCCGGGATGGAAGGTTCGGAGACAAAGCCGATATCGAGGCGGCCGTTCAATATACCGCTTTCGATATCCTTTGAGAGCTGCTGCGTTATGTTGAGCTCGATATCAGGATAACGTTCCCGAAAGCGTTCAATGTTCTGCGGGAGAAAATATTGCCGGTCGTTGCGGATCACACCGACACGGAGGCGGTTCTTCTGCATCGCGGCGATTCCCTCCATCTCGGCCCGCCACCGCTCCATCCTTTCGCTCACCTCCAGCGCGCAGGCATAACAGCGCTCGCCCGCGTATGTCGGGACCAGCCCTTTGTTCGTTCGCTCAAGAAGTTTCAGCCCCAGCCGCTTCTCAAGGGCGGCGACATATTTGCTCAGCGCGGGCTGGGATATGTGCAGCTCGGCGGCCGCCGCGGAAAAGCTCCTGTTGCGTATCACCGACAAAATATATTCAAACTCCCGTATCTCCACTATCTTACACCTCCTGTATAGCAGGAAACATAACTGTTTATCTATTATATATCCTATAACCTCAGGTTATGGGTTCCTTCCTTTTTGATATTTGCCGCTTGAAAACAACTGTGATAATTTAACTTCAATGCAGATAGTATTCGGGCCCGGATAGATTATCCTGTAAAAATATCTATGAGGAGGAAGTATCTATGCAAAAAAAATCTGCCGAAGAGCGTGGGTTTATGAAATTCATCGGCGGCGTGGAGCGGATAGGCAACCATCTGCCGCACCCATTTATGATGTTCGTATGGCTTATAGCCTTTGTAATCCTCATCTCCGTGATCTGCGAATGGCTCGGCGTATCCGCCTCATATACGAAGGTAACGGAGGGCGCGTCGCCCGAAACGATCACCATCAAAGCCAAGAGCCTGCTCAACAAAGAAAATATCCGTTTCTTCTTCCTTAATTTCCAGAACATATTCTTTGATTTCTCCCCGCTGCGCGCGGTGATCCCGCTGCTGATGGCCATCGGCGTCTGCGAACAGTCCGGCCTGATGGAGACATTCATCAAACGTACCATCCTCAAGGCCCCGCAGTGGGCGGTCGTAGCGATCCTCACCTTCGTCGCCATCAACGCCAACCTCGCCTCCGACGCGGGAATAATCGCCGCGGCGGCGGTCGGCGGAGCGGTCTATCAGGCGATGGGCAAGAACCCCTGGATCGGCGTATCCATCGCCTACGCCGCGGGCAACGCCGGCTTTGGAGCGAACTTCCTCATCGCGAGCCAGGACCTCGTCGTCAACGGCATCACCATGGCGGTCACGCAGGAGCTGGGTCTCAGCGCGCCGGCCCATCTGCTGATGAACTGGTACTTCCTCTCCGCCGCGGTCATCGTCCTTACAGCGGTGACGGTCCTCGTCACTAAATACTGCACAGTGCCGCACATCGCCGCCGACGGGCTGCCCATTGACATCCCCCGCAAAGAGTGCGGCGAGACGATAACCCCGCTGCAGGTCAAAGGACTCCGTCACGCGGGGCTGGCGCTCCTCTTCTGGCTGGCCGTCATTCTGCTCCTCACGCTGCCGGCCGACGCCATACTGCGCGCCGACAACGGCGCCCTGCTGCCCCGCTCTCCCTTCCTCAGCGGCATAATATTCACCCTCTTCATGGCCTTCCTTCTTCCCGGCGTGGCCTACGGGAGAACCGTCGGTACGATCACAAACTCAAAGGACGTCCCCGTCATGATGGGTACGGCGCTCAAGCAGAACATCATGCTCATCGTCATCGCCCTCACCGCCTCCATCTTCATCAAGCTCTTCAACCTCTCGAATCTTCCGACGATCGTCGGCTTCAAGGGCGCGGAACTCATCAACCAGGCCAACCTCACCGGCTATCCGACACTCGTCATCATCGTCTGCCTGACCGCCTTCTTCAACCTCTTCATCGGTTCGGCAAACGCCAAGTGGCTCATGCTCGCGCCGATATACATCCCAATGTTCACGGCGGTCGGCTTCTCGCCGGCGATGGTGACGGCGGCATACCGCTGCGGCGACTCCTGCACAAACCCGATAGCGCCGCTGTCGACAATGCTCGTGGTAGCAATCGCTCTCTTTGAGCGTTTCAACGTCGATCCCGGCAAAAAGGAGGTAGGCATAGGCACGGTGATCGCCTATTCGCTGCCCTACACGATATTCTTTTTCTTTGCCTTCCTCGCGATGCTCGCCTGCTTCTACTTCTTCAATATACCGCTCGGCCCCGGAGCCGGAGTGTTCATGTAAAGTAAAAGAGAGGGAGATATAATGGACAGATTCACACTGGTAAAGATAAAATCCGCCGATCCATTCGAGAGGGGGCTGCAGTACGGCGCTCAGGCGGCGGCGCAGATCCTCGGAGGCATTGAGAACTACAAAAAGCATTTCCTCGCGAGAAACCTCTCCTGGGAAGAGATCGGCAGACGTTCCGCGCAGTACCTGCCGCTGCTTGAAAAAGAGTGCCCCGCGGAGCTCACGGAGGCGCGCGGCGTAGCGCAGGGCGCTGGCGTGGAGCTAGGCGACGTGATGGCCCTCAACTGCCGCTATGAGCTGCTCAAGGACAAGCCGAAGGAGTGCACCAGCGCCTCGGTGCTCACGGAGGCGACCGGCGGAGATAAGGTCTTCCTGGCGCAGAACTGGGACTACCGCCCCTGGGTGATGGACAACGCGGTGATAATTTCCATCGACAACTGCGAGGGGACAAAAATATTGGGCATCGCGGAGGCGGGACAGCTGGTAAGAAACGGCTTCAACAGCCACGGCGTCGGAATCTGCGCCAACAACCTCACCTCGACGCTCGACGGCGGCGATCCGGGCATCCCCGTGACCTTCCTGCGCCGCCGGGTGCTCAACTCGAAAAACTTCAAAGAGGCGGAGAGGCTGATATACGAGGGCAAGAGAAGCGTCTCCTGCAACTACATGCTCGCCTCGGGCGAGGACATTGCGACGGATCTTGAGACGACCCCCAAAAAGGTCTTCCGTGTGGAACCGGAAAAGGGTATCGTCACACACGCCAACCACTTTGTCGCCGGCGCGGAATACTGCACGGCCCATGACAATAAATTCAGAGACAAAATGCTCAGAAGGCTTCTTCTGGAGAACCACGGACACATTACAAAGGAAGATATCTTTCAGGCCCTCTCCAACCACGAGACCTTCCCCGGAGCCGCCGACACCTACCCGCAGGCGGACTGCATCGAGGCGCTCTGCACCCATCTGCCAAAGGGCGAGCTGGACCCCAACGGCGTATGGCAGACGATCGCCTCGGTAGTCTACGACCTACGCGCCGGCAGCGCCTACATCTGCAAAGGCACACCCTGCTGCGGGGAATATGTTAGGTATGACCTTTAGATAAAAGGCCAGGCTAAAAAACTTTTACCTACTTCGTGTATCCATCCCATATACAAAAGGATAGAGAGCTGTTTTCACCGCTCTCTATCCTTTTTGTAATCTTTATAAGTGAATGGGCAGAAAAAATCCCGCGGATAACCGCGGGATTCTCACTCTATTCTGATTTGTTAGAAGGGTATTCTTAGAAACCTTCCTGCGCGTTTCTCGCGATTATCTCTTCCTGCTGGTAGTTGTCGAGGTCCACGAAGTAGTCGCTGTAGCCGGCGACGCGGACCAGGAGACCGCGGTATTTGTCGGGATTCGTCTGCGCGTCGCGCAGCGTATCTTCGTCGACGACGTTGAACTGGATGTGGTGCCCGCCGAGCTTGAAGTATGAGCGGATAAGGTTCTTGACGCCCTCGATCCCCTCTTCTCCCGCGAGCACGGAGGGCAGGAAGCGCTGGTTGAGGAGCGTTCCGCCTGATTTGACCTGGTCCATCTTCGCGAGGGACTTGGCAACCGCCGTCGGCCCGTTTCTATCGGCGCCGTGGCTCGGCGAGGTGCCGTCGGACTCGGGCATGCCGCTGAAGCGTCCGTTGGGGGTCGCCGCGAGCTTCTGACCAAAGTAGTTGTGGCAGGTCGTGGAGAGCATATTAAGGTGGTAGGTCGGCCCAAGGATGCTGTGCTTGCCGTCGATGTTGTTGAAGAGGCTGTTGTAAACCATCTTCATCAGGTCATCGGCATAGTCGTCGTCGTTGCCGAAGAAGGGCGTCTTGTTCCAGAGGGTGAGGCGCATCTCCTCATGGCCCTCCCAGTTGGCCTTCATCGCCTCGACCACCTGCTGCAGCGTGTAGGTGCCGTCGTCATAGACGTGCTTTTTGATCGCGGAGAGGCTGTCGGTGATGGTGCCGATGCCGCAGCACTGGATGTAGTCGCTGTTGTAGCGCGGACCGCCGTTGTAGTAGTCTTTGCCCTTCTGGATGCAGTCGCGGATGACGCATGAGAGGTAGGTGGCCGCCATGTTCGTCGCGTACTGGTAGCGGAGGTAGTTGTCGACGCCGATCTTGGTCTCTATCGCGTAGGCCATCTGCTTTTCAAAGGCCGCGTAGAGGTCGTCGAATGTCTTGAACTCCGAAAGCTCGCCGGTCTTGATGCTCACCTGTTTGCCGGTGAGAAGGTCGACTCCGTTGGAGAGGGCGTATTCAAGGAGCTTCGGCACGTTGAGATAGCCGTGAAGCAGGTAGGCTTCCTTACCCGCGCAGCCGGTCTCGATGCAGCCGCTGGTGCCGCCTTCGCGAGCGTCTTCAAGGGTCTTGCCTACGCGCATCTGCTCCTGAATGACCATGTCGGCGTTGAACATCGAGGGATAGCCCATGCCGTTGCGGAATACTCTGGCCGCGGCGCGGAGCACGTTGTCCGGCGTGCGCTCGCTGACCTGAATGTTGCCCTGCGGCTGGAGGAGGCGCAGCTCGTCAAAAATCTCCAGGCAGATGTAGGTGACTTCACTTGAGCCGTCGGTGCCGTCTCTCCTGAGTCCCGCGAGGTTGATGTTTGTAAAATCGTTGTATGTGCCGCTCTCCTTCGCCGTGACGCCGACCTTCGGAGGCGCGGGGGTGTTGTTGACTTTGATCCAGAGGCAGGAGAGAAGCTCCTTCGCCTCGTCGCGCGTGAGAGAGCCGTCTGCGATACCCTTCGCGTAGAAGGGGGCGAGGTGCTGGTCAAGATGACCGGGGCTCATGGCGTCCCAGCCGTTCAGCTCGGTTATCGTTCCGAGGTGGACGAACCAGTACATCTGCACCGCCTCCCAGAAGTTGCCGGGGGCGTGCGCGGGAACGTGACGGCAGACTTCGGCTATCTTGAGAAGCTCGGCCCTGCGTCTCTCATCCTTCTCCTCCGCCGCCATCTTTTCGGCAAGCTCCGCGTGGCGCTCGGCGAAGATGATCACCGCGTCGCAGGAGATCGCCATACCCTGGAGCTGTTCGTCTTTCGCGGTGGCTTCGGGGTCGTTGATGAAGTCCAGCTTCGCGCGTGAGGCTTCGATATCTTTTTTGAGATCGAGGGCACCCTTCTGATAGATAAGGTTGTCAAGGGCGGTATGTCCGAGAGCGCGCTGTTCGCCGAATTCGGTGAAGGTACCGGCCTCATAGAGCAGCGTCCAGTCTTCGGGCATACGCTCGAAGAGGCGGTCTCTCATGCAGCGGCCGCGCCAGTAGGGCTCGACGACCTTCTCATAGGTATCCATATCCTCGGGAGACACGGTGTAGTTCTGCTGGGCGCGCGTCGTGAGGATCTCAAAGTCCTGCCTCGAGTGGCAGGTCAGTTCGGGGAAGGTCGAAACGGCCTTCGGTTTGGGGCCGCGCTCTCCGACGATGAGCTCTTCGGGGCCGATGTATATCGTCTTGTTTTCGCAGATATGCTTGAAGTTAGCCGCGCGCAGCACAGGCATTGGGAGCTTGCCCTCGTTCTCGCGGTAAAATTCGGTCTCAAGCAGGGCCCTTTCGATGTCGATCGAAGGATGTGTGTCAAAGCTTTCGTCACGCAGACGCTGGATTCTTTCGTTCATGATCTATTACCTCCCGTTGTCAATATGAAATAAGTTCGTTCCTCTAAGCGCTGGAGCCTTTTATTGCCGTTTTATCTTATACCGCCGCTGGCGGTTATCCGCCGATATGTACCTTTAGGCCGTACCCCTCGAGGATACCGGCCGCGTGGCGCGTCTGGTTCTCTGTAGGCGGCAGCAGGTCGCTGAGCTTATATTCCATGTGCCAGCGATCGTGCTTGCCCTTCGCCACCGTGTGGTAGGGCAGGATGTTGACGCCCGTGATTCCCTTGAGGGGCTGGACGAATCTGCCGAGGGCGTGCATGTTTTCGTCGCCGCTGTTGAGCCCCGGCATAAAGGGGACGCGGATGTTGATCTTCGCGCCGGCCTCCGATATCGCCCGCAGATTCTCAAGGATCACGACGTTGTCCACGCCGGTGTATTCCTTATGTTTTTCCGGATCCATATGCTTCACGTCGTAGAGGTAAAGATCCGCGCGCTTCACCGAATCCGTGATAACGCTTTTGCTCACGAAGCCGCAGGTGTCGAGCGTCCGGTGATAACCGGCCCGGCCGCAGGCATCCAGCGCCTCAAAGAGGAACTCCGGCTGCATGAAGGGCTCGCCTCCGGAGAAGGTCACGCCGCCTCCGTCGCGGAAGAATATCTCGTCCTTGTGGAGCTGCGTCATCAGTTCGTCGACGGTATAGTGTCTGCCGCAGAGCTCGCGCGCTTCGGGCGGACAGACCTCGCAACATTTGCCGCAGCCGTCGCAGAGGCCGTCGTCCGTCACGAGGGTCCCGCCCCGCACGGAGATCGCGCCGTTGTGGCAGCTCTTGACGCAGGAGCCGCAGCCGATGCACTTCTCACCGCGGAAAAGCACCACCGGCGCCACCGACTGGCTCTCCGGATTATGGCACCACCAGCAGGCCAGCGGGCATCCCTTGAGATGTACCGTCGTGCGCGTACCGGGGCCGTCGTGTATCGAATATTTTTTTATGTCAAAGATGATTCCCGTCTTACTCAACTGCGCCGTTCCCCTCCTCGGATAGGTCAAGGTCGAGATGTTTGGCAAAATAATATTTACGTATAAAGCGTTCCTGCACGGAGAACGACCAATGCACATCGCGGATATAATCCGCGGCGCTGTTGAAGTCATGGTTCCGCAGCATCTCGATCATCGTTTTGTGTTCCTCAAGGGAGTGAAGCTCCCACTCCTTAACAAAGGTCTTGTTGCGCGGAAAATCGTAGAGGGTGTATCTTAATTGAATGGAGCATCTCGGCGTTGTCCGACATTTCAAGGTACACGTTGTGGAACTTAAGGTTCGCGTCGTAAAAGACGGAAAAATTGTTCTGGTCGAGCGCCTTGCCCATCTGCTGGTTATATCTCTCCATCAGGTCGGCGTCGCTGTCGCGGAAACGGACCGCCACGAGGACGATCACCGCGGACTCAAGGGCTCCCAGCATCTCATAGATATTGCGTATCTTTTCAAGGGTCAGCGCGTTTACCACGACTCCGCGCCGCGGGAATATAGTAATAAACCCTTCGGATTCAAGCTGAAAAAGCGCGTCGTGCAGCGGCGTCCGGCTCATGCCCAGCTCCCTGCTGATATCGTTGAGGTTCAGAAAAGCGCCCACACGAATCTTTCCCTCATTCATCTGAATGCGGAGATAATCATAAACCTGTTCTCTGAGCGACTTTAATGTAAATTACGATTCGCACGTCATAGGATATTCTCCTCCCCCTAGGCTAATTGTAGCACAGATATATCAGATTGCAATATATATTTAAAAATATTTCAAGCGTCATTTACAAAACAACCAATTAATCTCGTAATAACAAGGTTTTTTCCTCTATACACCTCTATTTTCGTGATATTTTTCTAATAATTCTCCTAAACTTTTCAGCCATTTGAAGAACCGCATTATTATATTATAAATCAAGATAAGATTTGCCGAATAATAATCGGTGAGAGGGATTACAGCTTTTTAAAAAAAGGTTATACTGTATAAATAAGAATAGGTACGTTAAGGTTTACAAAACTCCACCGAGAACTATAGACGAAAGGGGAAACTTTAATGAGAATTAAAGCATTCAAGCTCGAAAGACTATTCGCCCGGTATGCGGAACAGGCAAAATATACGTTGAGCCAGTCTTCCTGCGAAAGCTGCTCAATGAAAGAAATATTGGATATGGCCGACCCGGAATGCAAGAAACTCTGGGACAATCTGAGCCTGGGATACACGAGACCGGCGGGCTTCGCTCCCCTGCGTGAGGCGATCGCCAAACGCTACACCTCTCTCCGCCCCTCCGACATCCTGGAGCTCACCCCCGAAGAGGGTATCTTCATCTTCATGAACAACATGCTGGAGCCGGGCGACGAAGTGATCGTCATGCACCCGACGCTCCCCTCGCTCTACGAGCTGCCGCGCACGCTCGGCTGCAAGGTGATAAAGTGGCCGCTGGAGGTTACGAGCTGGGGCTGGCGCCTCAATGTGAACTTCCTCGCCGAGAACATCTCGCCGAAGACAAAGCTGCTTATAATGAACATCCCCAACAACCCGACCGGATACATCCCCGTGCGCACTGAGCTCGACAGGATACTTAACCTCGCGGACCGCATTGGGCACCTGGGTCTTCAACGAAGAGACCTACTGCGGCATGGAGCACGATCCCGCGGCGGCACTTCCCTCCCTCGCGGACATCTATCCGCGCGCGACGGTCATCGGCGGCCTCAACAAGTACGGGCTGCCCGGCACGCGCATGGGCTGGCTCGCCTCCAAGAACCGTCAGCTTATCGAAGAGTGCGCCGGATATAAGGACTACACCACATACTGCAACAACGCCCCGGGCGAAATACTCGCGACGATCGCGATGAGGAACGCACCCGACCTGCTCCAGCGCAACCACAAGATAGTCCTTGAGAACCTCGGTATGGCCGAAGCTTTCTTCAAGAAACACCGTGACCTCTTCCAGTGGATACAGCCCAACGGCGGTTCTACCGCCTTCCCGCGCCTGCTGCCGCCATACGACGTGACGGAGATGTGCGAACGGGCCATGACCGAGAAAAAGCTGCTCATAATCGGAGAACGCGCCTTCGGTCTCGACACCAACCACTTCCGCGTCGGGCTTGGCCGCCTCGACTTCAGCAAGGCGCTCGCCGTATTCTCTGATATCGCCGACGAGATCCAGGCAAAACGGGCCGAAGCCGCCAACTAGGGCGCATCTTTCATCAAAACAGAGGCATATCCCGCCGGCTGACGGCAGACAACACGGCAGCCGGCGGTTTGCGTTAGAAATAAGAAAAGATCTTTACCAAGGAGTGATCACACCATGCGCTATTCAGACAGAATTTTATCCACCCCCTCCTCGTTCATCCGGGATATATTGAAGGTAACGCAGGACCTGTCCGTAATCTCTTTCGCCGGCGGCCTGCCAAACCCGATATCCTTCCCGGAAGAGGCGTTAAAGGAGTCCGCCTGCCGTATCATCGACAATGAGGGCGGCAAAGTTTTTCAATATTCGACCACGGAGGGACATCTGCCGCTGCGCCAGTTTGTAGCGGACAAGTATAACAAAAATTTCGGTCTGAATATCACGCCCGAAGACGTCCTCATCACGACAGGCTCACAGCAGGCGCTCGACCTCATCGCAAAGACGCTGCTCAATAAAGGCGACCGCGTTATCATCGAAGAACCTGGATACCTCGGAGCCATTCAGGCCTTCTGCATGTTCGAGCCGGAATTCCTGCCGGTCACGCTGGAAGACGACGGCCTCGACCTTGAAAAACTCGAAGAGGCTCTCAAGAAAGAACGAGTGAAGTTTGCCTACGTAGTGCCCAACTTCCAGAACCCAACAGGGCTCACCTATTCAAAGGAGCGCCGCGAGGCCGTCTGCGCGCTCTTCGACAGGTACGACACGGTGCTCGTCGAGGACGACCCCTACGGCGAGCTGCGCTTCAAAGGAGAAAAACTCCCCTACATCGGCGCCGGCAAGCTGCCTCACAGCGTGCTGCTCGGGACCTTCTCCAAAACCGTCACGCCCGGCATGCGCCTCGGCTTCATCATCACGCAGGATAAGGAGCTCATGAACCATCTTGTGACGGCCAAGCAGTCAAGCGACCTTCACACCAACATCTTCTCGCAGTACATGATCGCCGATTACCTCGCGCACAACGAATACCAGAAGCATGTGGACAAGATCATCGCCCTCTATAAAGGACAGGCCGAGGCGATGCTCGCGGCGATGAAGGAATACTTCCCCGCCCATGTGAAATACACCGAGCCGGAGGGCGGCATGTTCATCTGGGTGATGCTCCCCGAGGGACAGTCGTCGCTCGACCTCTTCCATAAGGCAATGGAAAAGAAGGTCGCCTTCGTCCCCGGAGACCCCTTTTATGCCGGCAAGACGAACGTCAATACCTTCAGGCTCAACTACACTAACTCCACGCCTGAGACCATCCGCGAGGGCATCAAACGGCTGGCGAAAGTCCTCTAAACAAATTCCGATACGACAGAGAGAACAGCCGGAGGAGCCTGCCGCTCTTCCGGTTATCTTTTTGCCGGCGTATCAATTTTTTGTTTATTTGCCGCGCAAATTAGTGTACAATAATCCACAGCATGGAGGTGACTGTGATGACGGCCCCGCAAAAAATAAACCCTAGATTAAAGATCCTCATCCCCGTCGTACGCGGACTAGCGAAGATACTCGGCAAAGATTACGAGGTCAACCTTCATGACGTCTCAATGCCGGAGCACTCTCTCGTCCTCTGCGAAAACGGTTACGTCACGGGACGGAGCGAGGGCGGCCCGATGACCGACTTCGGCCTTTTCATGCTCCAATCCGAGGAGTACCAGAACAAGGACGGCATCTACAACTATCTCGCGAAGAACAACCGCGGCGAACTTATCAAATGCAGCTGCATCTTCATCCGCGACGAGAACGAAAAAACCATCGCCTTCCTCTGCATCAACTACGACCTTAAAAAGGCCATCGCCGCGCAGGAGCTCATAGAAAGCCTCGTCAAGGTAGACATGGGCAAGATTGAACAATATCCTGAAAACTTCGACCCGCCCTCCGGCCAGTCGGGAAAATTCCCCGAGCCGGTGCGCGAGTCCTTCGCGCAGGACCTGGAAGAGGTGATGGGAGATTCCCTCGCACAGGCCAAAAGACGGATCGGCAAACCGCTGCAGTACCTCACCAAACCTGAAAAAAAGCAGGTCATCAAGGAACTTCACGACAAGGGCTTCTTCCTGCTCAAGGGCGCTGTTGACACACTGGCAGCTGAAATGGGCAATACAAAATTCACCATCTACGCATATATAAGGGATATACAAAAAAAGCAGTAAATCACAGCCATTATGGCAAAAAAGCTTAGTATTTTTTCGATAATACTACCCTTGCCTACAAAGCAATGTTTTTGCGTGTAGATATTTATTTTATCTTGACAAAATTTCAATATTGAATGACAATATTCTATGTTAACATCAAAAAATTGATACAAAACAATTTTTTGATGTTATAATCTACTCACCGATTTTTTCTTTACGTTTGTCAGCATTCAATTCGCCGCGCCGTCACCGGCCGGCGTAAGACCAAGGAGGGAGAGAGGGCATGGAACTGATACAGAACCACCCGATACTGAA